>DASTZT010000287.1:0-10398 GCA_035764225.1 Ktedonobacteraceae bacterium | reverse complement strand
CAATGGCGGCGTGAACCTGGAGCAGGTGCTCGCGTAAATAGTGGATGCGGCGCGGATCATCAACCCGACCATCTTCATTGACCGTATCAGGAAAGGCCGCGCCGTTTTCTACGATATAGATGAGAGGAACATGGTACTCATGGTGCAGACGAGTAAGCATAGTGTAGATGCCAGGAGGGTAGACTTCCCATTTCATCTCCGTATATTCAGCTCCCTCTGCTCGCACCGAGCCGAAATCGTTGAGCGAGCCGGTCGGGCTATTGATGACAAGCGAGCGCGTATAGTAGTTAGCGCCCAGGAAGTCCAGAGGACGCGCAATAATCTCTGCGTCCCCTGGCTCGGTCCTGGGAGCCAGTTCGCCTATCTGAGCCAGGATATCGGCAGGGTACGCGCCTCGGAAGATAGGATCGAGGAACCAGCGATGTAGCTTGCCATCGAGAAAACGAGCGGCAGCCTGATCTTCTAGTGACGGTGTGGCGGGATCGATCTGCGTAAAGTTGAGCGTGATGCCGACGCGCGTTTTCTCGTCGCCATTGGCGCGTAAGATCGGAACGGCCAGGCCATGCGCTAGCAAAAAGTGGTGTGAGGTTTGCCAGGCGATCCGGGCGTCTTTGATGCCAGGAGCATGGACACCACTTTCATGGCCATCAAAAGCCGTGACCGCTGGTTCGTTCAAGGTCAACCAGTTGTGGATGCGTCCCTTAAAGTGGCGGGAGACGATATCCACATACTCGGCAAAGGCGTAGGCGGTTTCTCGGCTCAGCCAGCCGCCCAGTTCGTCTTGTAGCGCCTGAGGCAGATCCCAGTGATACAACGTCGCGTATGGCTCAATGCCCGCCTCCAGCAGACCATCCACCAGCCGATCATAAAAATCAAAGCTGCGTGGATTGATCTTTCCTCTGCCGCCTGGTAAAATGCGCGGCCAGGCGATGGAGAAATGATAGAGATGGACGCCTAATGCTCGCATCAAGCGGATATCCTCTGGATAGCGGTGATAGTGATCGCAAGCCACCAGCCCGCTATCATTGTTGAGGATGTTGCCGGGTATAGAGCAAAAGCGATCCCAGATGGATTCACCGCGCCCATCTTCGTTCGCGGCTCCTTCAACCTGATAGCTGTACGTTCCTACCCCCCAGCGGAAATGGGTTGGAAATTGAACCATAGCGCCTCCGATTTTTGTGGAGTTGGCTACCGGGCGGGAATTTCTGCTAAATGGCAGAAATTCGCCGCCCTTTCTTTGTTGACTCCGGGGTAGAGGCGCTGATGATACGCTGGTAAAGTCCCTGGATCGCAGGCCCTGGTTCAGCGCCCAATTCTTGTTGCAGGATTTCGACACAGCGTTGATACTGACGCAGCGCCAATCCTCTTTTGCCAGTGCGCATGTAATAGCGCATCAGTCCATAGTGGGCTTCCTCGATCCAACTGTCGATAGCCAGCATATGTTGCCAGTGGACGGCACTCTCGTCGAACATTTCCTGTCGCCAGAAGATGTGGGCGAGGTGATTACGTGCTTCCAGGTAGATTCTGCGCAACTCGTCGCGGCGAAACGTACACCAGTCGCTATAGAAAGGCTGCACATAATCGCCTTGATACAGGGCGACCATCGTCAGCAGTAAGCTGCGGGCTTCGCTGTCATTTTCCTTTGCGATTAATTGCCTGGCCTGAGCGTAGTAGTCTTTAAACAGGGCAACATCATATTCTACGTTATTGCCGTGCGATGAAGAGAAGTCGAGGCTATAGGCACCGCGGTGTGAGACGATATAAGACTCCTTGAGTGCCTTGCGCAGATAGTAAATGGTGGAGTGAAATGTCTGATTGATCTGCTCATCGGCTTCCGACCACAGGGCCGTAATGATCTGCTCTTTGCGCATCGGGCGTCCACAATCGAGCAAGAAGAAAAAAAGTTCCATAGCGCGCGCCATGCGCCAGTGCGTGATCGGCTGCTCATCCAGAAAAACGGTAGGCTCGCCAAATGCTTGTACTTTGAGCTTCATCAGGTTCGTGACCTGAAGCGCAGGCGTGGAGGTTGCCGCACCCCGTGCCGCATCCTTTTTAGATTTCTGAATGAGGGGTTCAGTGTGCAGTAGGGTGCGCAGGCGCTCCAGTGCCGGATGTGTTTTGACGAGTTGGTTGACATCTGGGAACCTCTTCAGACCTACCAGGATAAGCTGCTCGTAACTATCCTGACCCTCTAAGAGCGTCGTGACATCTTCCAGCAGATGCACCGTCTCTGTCTGCTGCATGCGTGCCATATGGCATGCGGCAAGGCAGAGCTTCACTCGCAGCAACTCACGTTTGAGACCGACCGTTTTCAGCGAAGCATCCAGGGCCGTGAGGCGTACGTGAGCATCATCGTACCGACGCTGGTACAGTAAAACGGTCGCATAAGCAAGACCGTGAATTGCTTGCTCATAACCAATACCACTGCTCGTAAGAGGAGGGAGGTTGGTTTCTGAAATCAGCAGCATCGCCGTCGAAGCATCGCCCATGAATAGATAAGTCAGAGCGAGATAGCAGAGGCTGCAATTGATCAGATAATTGTCTTGCAGCTGACGTGCCAGGTCCAGACCTTCCTCCAGCGTTTTTAATGACTGATCGTAATGTTGCTGATCCTGGTAGACGGAACCGAGATTCACCAGGATATACGCGTGTTCG
Source organism: Ktedonobacteraceae bacterium (assembly GCA_035764225.1). GTDB lineage: Bacteria > Chloroflexota > Ktedonobacteria > Ktedonobacterales > Ktedonobacteraceae > DASRHT01. The sequence continues at coordinate 7,743 of DASTZT010000287.1, read as the reverse complement.
CGCTCAAAGTCTGGAGAGTTGATGCAAGCTCCTGCCTGGCGCAATACCGCTTCTGCTTCGACGAATAAGCCCTGGCGCTGTTTGTAGACGCCCATCCGGGTGAGGTTATTAATCTTGCCGCGTTCATCGTGTAATTGCTCGCAGCAGCTGATCGCACGCGAAATGTGATGCTCAGCCAGGGCAAAGTTCCCCACCAGATTGTAGGCGCTGGCCAGGGCGCTATGTGCGTCTGCCACCTGGGGACGGACGATATTGCGCCCATAGAGTTGGAGCGCCTTCTGCAAGTGTTCAATGCCAGCGCCAAGCTCACCTAACAGGTTAGCACAGATGCCAAAGCGGGCGTGCGCATCTGCCCGCATTTTGACCTCATCCATTGGTGTAGTGTCCAGCACCTGCCGACATAGCTGCTGGGCCTCCTTGTACTTGCCGATCTGAAATAAAGCTTTACTGCGCAAGATCATCGCCTCAGCCTGCCATCGTGGTAGATCGTTGGGGTCCATAATCGCTTGCGGGTTGGTACTTAAGAGCGTGGAGACCGTATCAAGCAGGGCAAGGGCTTGAGCATGCTCGCCCTGGGTGAGATGGATGCTCACACGTATCAGCATCACCTCTGGAGAATTTTCCATCACCTGTACTGGCAGTGCTTCAATCCAACGCAGCAATGTCTCAGCGTGTTCTTTGGCTGCCATGCGTTCATGCGAGAGAATAATCAAGCGTGCCGCCTGAATGTTCTCATTGGCAGCAAGCATATGGAAGATCGCCATATCATACTCGTGAGAAGCTTCAAACAACTCCGCCGCCCGTCGATGCAGCTTAGCAAAACGTTCTGGAGACTGGTAACGAAGTTCGTCACAGAGAAGTTCACGCAAAACAGGGTGACAAATGTAAAGAAGATACGGCCCGTTGTCGCTGCAAGTGACAAACATGCCCTGGCGCGCTAGACAGCTCAGAAGCTCAGCGGAATTGGTAATATTGAGCAGGGCATCGCAGACGGAGGGAACCATCTGCTGGAGAATAGCGGCTTCTTTAAGAAAAGCGTAGGCGTCAGGTTGGCGCTGAAAGATTTCATTGACGAGGTAGGCAAACAGTTTATGTCGCTCTACCCGCATAGATGGCAACCCCTTCAAGATCCCGGTGCGTGTACTGGCATGTAACAATTCCGCGTCGCCCAGGCGTGTCCCCAGTAATATGCCAGCAACCCATCCGTCGAACGCCGTTGCTAACTGCTCTGCCTCTTGTTCACTGATGGGGCTTACGCCTTGAACCTGGGCCAGGGCGAGAATCTCTTGTGCGCTCATGCGGAGCTTATTACTGCCCCAGCCAGCTGCCAGGCGATGGGCAAGCAGAGAGGCAAACTCGATGGAAGGAGTTGAGCGGCTCTCAATAATCAGCACACACTGAGAGGGGGCTTTCTGCAAGAAATAGTTGATCAGATGCGTGATGGGCTGACTGTCGTCAACTTCATGATAATTGCCAAGCACAATGGCAAAACGCTGCGTAATCTCTGCGTCTAACGCAGCAATTAGCGCGTCGATAATGGCTTCAAAGTGACGTGAGTCATCTTTAGGATTGCCAGAAGGTGCGTCGCTTGTGAACAAGAGATCGAGCCCATCGCCAAATCCAGGGAAACAATGGCGGATGCTGGCAAGCAGGGTTTGCAGGAACGTATATCTGTCAGTATCATTCTGATCCAGAAAATACCAACAACAGGGGATTTTTGTCGTATGGGCAAAATCGGCAAGCAGCGTCGTTTTGCCGTAGCCAACTGGCGCGCAGATCAGGAGCAGTTTATAGTGCGCTACGCTTTCTTCAGCATTAAATCTTTGAGCTGTAACTATGTCATATAATTGTGTAACGAGTGCTTCACGATGAAGTATAGTTGACGATAATACAGGAGCGGCAATTTTCCTCAGATTTGCGGGTAACATTACCGCCAATCCTTTCTAGCCGGTGGGCTATCGTATTTTGTTTGCGGTTCTCAATATTTCTTGTATTCGTTGGCTGCCCAAACTACCCCCTCCACGCTTCCAGGTGAAAATACACGTTGATCGGTTAACCCCACACAGTCGAGGGAATGGTTGTTGAAAAAGGTCACGCGAATGTTCTCTTCATAAAGAGGCTCGCCTTTGAGCCTGATAAGCTGTTTTATCGGATGTATTTGCTTGATTGGTAAGTGTGTGCTGAGCGTGTCCCTATGCATCAGCTAATAGGGATAAGCTAACTCAATCGAACTATGGATACCTGAGTCAGTTGATAAGGATAATCTTAATATCAGAATAACTATAAGGTATAACGGAAGATTTTGTCAATACAATACTTCATAATACATCATAGCTTATCAAAAAAGCATAGAATTTATCAAATGTGACTGTTAAGGGAACAGGCCGTTAAACCTTTTTCCCCTTAGACATGAACCACAAGCTTAGACTGAGCAGAAGCGAAGAGACAATCAGGCCGAAAGAGAGCTTACGAGCGGCCTGCTGGATCGCACCCTCAAGCGAGTGAATCCGCATCTGGATCGTTAGTTGATCGTGTGCCAGTTTGTCAACAATCGTATTGGCTCTGCGAGGTAAGTGGTCAATCAAATGGCGCGTATCGAGAAACCAGCTATAAGCGCGTCCCTCTGAAAGGTGGATCAGGGCGCGCTCTTGCATGATCCGCTCCATATAGCTCCTGATAATCTGCACAAAATTTAGCTCAGGCGCAAGAACGCGCAACGTCCCATCCAGATTAAGCATGGCCTTTCCTAGCAGCGTCAGTTGGGCAGGAACGGCCATATGATACGATTGAGCTAATGCCGCGACTTCTAGTAAGCCTTTACCAATCTCTAAATGATCGTTGGAGCGATCATGATAGCGGCTGATTAAGGTGCAGATCTGCTGGGTGAATCCATGTCGGTCACAGGTATGCGATACCTGGGTCATATTCGTATAGATGTCGGCTACGCGCTCACCCTGGCGTTCCGCAAAGGCAAGCAGCAGGAGCAAGACCTGTTCTTTTTGCTCAGCATCAAATCTGCCAACCATGCCGAAGTCCAGCAGGGCGAGGCGTCCATCGTCGGTGAGGAGAATGTTGCCCGGATGTGGATCGCAGTGGAATGTGCCGTCGATGACCATCTGCTTGATGTAGGCTGAAAGCAGCTCCTGGGCAATCGTGACGGTATCGATGCAGCGCAATTCGCTATGGGGTACCTGAGTTAAGTGCCGCCCGTGAAGAAAACTGGCTGTGAGCACCTGGCGCGAGATATAGTCAGGGTAGATCTCCGGCGTGACCAGGTGAGGGAACTCGCGCATGCCCTGGCTCACGAGCCGCGTGTTGTCGGCCTCCTGCTGAAAATCAAGCTCCTGGCTAAGCGATAGCTTGATCTCCTGGAGGATTTGCGAGATCCGATAGTGACTATTCAGCGAGGTATAGCGCGTCACAAAGCGCGTGATCTCCTGCATGACCTCAATATCTCTCTCCACCTGCGCTTGCACGCCTGGACGCTGAACTTTTACCACAACCGGGGTACCATCTGGCAGGGTTGCCTGATGCACCTGGGCAATAGAAGCGGTGGCAAGGGGATGGGGATCAAATGAGCTGAATAACGTGTTAAGCGGCGCTCCTAACTCTTTCTCTATAATAGCAATGATTTTGTCGCCCGCTACCGGCGTGATGCGATCTTGCAAACGCGAAAGAGCGACAATATAAGGTAGGGGAAGCAGATCGGGTCGCGTGCTCATCACCTGACCAAACTTGATAAAACATGTTCCCAGTTCTTCGAGCGCCCTGGAGAGCCGTTCAGCGTTTTCAAGGCAGACATCGTCTGCTTCCTGGTCGCCGCCAACACGTTGTCCATACTGTTGATTAAGCATCCCTAATTGAGCTGCTACACGCAGAAGATGATATTTATGCATAATGTGTAATATTTCAATGTAGCGTCGTGGATGGCGTGTCAACTGAGCCGCTAGATAGGCTTTCGCAAGTACTCCAATGCCTATTCCTGGCTGAGTTTGGGGACGTGTTTTGATTTTATACATCCTGCGCTCCTTATAAACATGCTGGATTCTCCTCTGCAATAGGAACATATCAAAATCGCCCGCTGCTTTCATGGGGTGCAAGTTCCTGGTAAATCTGCGAGCTATACTGACCTCAGTAAATCGATGTAAGCAACTTCAGTATCCTCGCGGAGAATTATTAGGAAAAGGAGTATTAAGGTGATTCTTATTCTTCGTACACAGCTTCCTCCAGAGGAACGGAACCTGGCACTGGTGCAGATAAGTCGTATAGTTGGGTCATCTTTGCCATCTTTAATCAAGATGGAAGATCGTTATGTGCTGGCATTGGATGCAACACATGTGGATAGTGAAGCGTTCAAGTTGCTTGCAGAGCTTCCAGCTGTCGAGCGTATCGTTCCTACCAAATCGCCCTACAAATTAGTAAGTCGTGCGTTTAAGTCAGATCCAACAGTGGTCATGGTCGGTGATGGTCTCACGAGTGACATCACGATGATCGGTGGTATAGACGCCCCAACGGTCATTGCAGGCCCGTGCGCAGTAGAGAATCGAGAGCAACTCTTGACGACTGCTCTCGCAGTGAAAAAAGCAGGTGCTCATATCCTGAGGGGAGGAGCATTCAAGCCCCGCACCTCGCCGTATCAGTTTCAAGGATTAGGCGTTGAAGGACTTACTCTGTTGGCAGAAGCAAGAGAGAAGACGAGGCTACCTATAGTCACAGAAGTAATGGAACCGGATATGGTGGAGACGGTGGCGCAGTATGCTGATATGTTGCAAATAGGTGCGCGTAATATGCAGAATTATCCTCTCTTAACAGCGTGTGGGCGTCAGGGACGGCCTGTCGTACTTAAGCGTGGTTTGTCTGCCACTGTTGAGGAATGGTTGCTGGCTGCTGAGTATATTATGGCGACGGGCAACCCCAACGTCGTGCTCTGTGAGCGCGGTATTCGCAGTTACGATCCCCAGACTCGCAATGTTCTCGACTTGACAGTAGTTCCTCTATTGCGTGAGTTGACTCACCTCCCGGTGATTGTTGACCCCAGTCACGCGACGGGCAAGAGCACACTGGTTCCTGTTATGGCTCGTGCCAGTATCGTCGTAGGAGGGGATGGAATAATGGTTGAGGTCCACAGCCATCCAGAAGAGGCTCTTTGTGATGGTCGTCAGGCTATCACTCCCCATCAATTATCTGAGATTATACGGAACATCCGCGCTATGCTATCACTATCATTTGAAGAAGGAGAGGACGTTACTCATGGTTACGATGCCATACACCCCCATTTCGTCGTACGTTGAGATCACCGTTGCCAATCCATGCAGCGAGTTGCAGTCTCAGGGTATACGACTGCTCCGCCAATTACTTGCAGACGGTTTGATAAAAACAGATCAGTATATGCTGTATAGAGAGCATGAGCAGCAAGAGATACGCATTGCGGCTGACCCTTTTGCTGTTGTGACGGTAACGCCAGAAAATGTCTATCTGCGCTTGCTGGAGAGCAAGCAAATCCGGCATGGACCGATTGACCGGAATCCATTGAAGCAAGTCGAAAAACTGCTTGCCGGCATTCCACTGCCAGATGCCACCGCTTATGGATACATCTCGTTTGATATGGCTCGCTGCTATATGTCTCGTGATAAATTACAGGGCCTGTATGCTCCATTGCTGTCATTTTTTATTCCCAGGCTTGAACTCCATATCTCCCCGGAGACCATTCGCGTCAGGAGCCTGGACGTGCGCACTTTGGAAGGCGTGCTTGATCGGCTCATGACCATGAAATGGGAGCAAAGCGAGCCGTTAGCGACGCCAGAAAAATTTCAGATCGCTGAGGATGATGCCCCCTGGTATATGCAGGGCGTGCAAACGATTACCGATGCAATCCACCAGGATATAGCAGGCGGTGGTCCATTCCAGAAAGCCATCCTTTCACGCGCCTTCGTTGTCTCGCAGGAAGCTGATTTGGACCTGTTAGAAACCTATCGGCTCGCCGAAATCTACAATAGCTCTGTGCGCTCCTACTGTTTCCATCTGGGAGATGAGGCCGCCGTTGGTTGTAGCCCTGAAACGCTGCTTGAGGCCGATTGCAGAGGGATGGTTTCGAGCAATCCTCTGGCCGGTACGCGCTGGCGTGGCAAGACCCCAGAAGAAGATGCCCGCTTAACTGCGATGCTGGAAGCCTCGCATAAACAGCGCACGGAGCATCTGCTGTCTGTGCTTGAAGTGCAGCACGAGCTGGAGTCGGTCTGTATTCCTGGATCGGTGCATGTTCGTGGCCTGGCCCATGTGCAGAAGTATCGTACCGTTCAGCATCTGGCCTCGCGGCTCTCCGGGATGCTTACTTCCCCTTATACTGTGTGGGATGCTCTGCGCGTCCTTTTCCCTGGCGTGACCGTTTCGGGAATTGCGAAGTCAACCGCGCTTGAATGGATTACGCGTTTGGAACCTACGCCGCGTGGCATCTATGCAGGAGCGGTCGGCTGGATTAATAGCAATGGAGCTGCCGATCTTGCCATCGCTATCCGCACCATTTTCCAACACGAAAACACGGTCTTGTTTCAGGCCGGTGCGGGCATTGTCGCCGATTCGGAGCCTCGCGATGAATACGAGGAAACCTGGCACAAGATGCAGACCATGTGGCCGTTTATGGTGCGAGCAACGCGGAAGGAAGAGGGGAGCAATGCATGAGGCTATGGCTCATCTTTTGCTGGAGGGCTTTACACCATACCCGGAAGAGTTCGTGACGCGCTACCGTGCTCTGGGTTACTGGGAAGATCGTTCGTTAGCTGAGTTTTTTCGCGATGTCTGTAGTACCTTTGCGCAACGAGTAGCTCTCGTTGCGCACAATGAACGGATTACGTATCACCAGCTGCTCATGCGGTCAGAGCGGTTGGCTTTGCATCTGTTGCGATTGGGCGTGCAACCGCAAGATCGCATCGTTGTGCAATTGCCCAATATCCCGGAGTTTGTCTATCTCTATATCGCGCTCCAAATGGTGGGAGCCATTCCTATTCTCGCTCTGCCTGCGCACCGCGAGGCTGAGATTGACCAGTTTGTCAAAACCGGTGGAGCGATTGGCTATGCTATTCCTGAGCATACAAGGGATTTTGCCTTCGCTCCGCTTGCTCAGGAGATGCAGCGTAGGAACGCTCATCTGCGCCTCATTCTTGTTGCAGGGAAGGCGATCTTGCCAGGCTCAGTGTCGTTGACCGAGCTTCTGGCTACAGAGAGTGGGCAGGATTCTGAGCAACTCAAACAGATTCCCATTGATCCGCTTGCTCCGGCGGTTTTGCTCCTGTCAGGAGGAACGACGGGTATTCCAAAGCTGATACCGCGTACGCACAATGATTATGTCTACAACTCGAAAGCGGCGGCGGGCGTTACCGATGTGCAGCAGGACGACGCTCTCCTGATTGTTTTGCCGATAGCGCACAATTTTCCTCTGGCCTGTCCTGGGCTACAAGGCTTTTTGATGCAGGGCGCACGCTGTGTCCTCAGTTCCTCTGCCCGCATTAGTGATATCTGTGCGCTTATTCAGAGGGAGAAGATTACCCACCTGGCGCTCGTGCCCACCCTGCTGATTCGCCTGATCAATGATCCCTGTCTATGTGAGTATGATTTATCTTCTTTGCGTATTATCAATACTGGCGGCCAGAAGCTGCAGCAGGAGGTGAAACAACGTACGGAAGAGTTACTGCCAGGCTGTAAAGTGCAAGAGGTGTTTGGTATGGCTGAAGGTCTGCTGTGCTATGT
>DASTZT010000286.1:0-6338 GCA_035764225.1 Ktedonobacteraceae bacterium | reverse complement strand
CTCCTGAATAAACTTCATCTCACCAATGTTATTCTCGTCGGGATTGGCCTCGGTGGAGGGGTGGCGCAGGTGCTGGCAACGCGTCTGTATCGCGAAAAAACGGCGGCTATCGTGCTGATTAACAGCATCTGCTACCTGCACTCGTTCGCCGAAAACTGGCCTCTGCCGGACATGAAGAAACGCCAGGAGTTTGACGCTCCTCAACATACCAAACTTGAGGATATGATCCACGACCTACAGACGACGCTGCCTAATGGCACGGAAAATCAGCAGCGGCTCGCGAACGTGCTCGATCAATATATCACGCCCTGGAACAGCGAACTGGGCAAAGAGGTGCTCTTCCAGCACATCCGCCTGCTGATCCCCTACTACACCAACGCCGTCTCGACCGACCTGCAACTGGTGGATAAGCCGACGCTACTGATCTGGGGCGAAAAAGATCAGCAGATGCCATTGAAGTACGCTGAACGCCTTCAGCACGAAATCGCAGGCTCGCAACTGGTCACAATACCCAATGCAGGCCATATGCTCCTGATCGATGCTCCCGATGCAGTCGCAAACGCGCTTGTCGATTACGTCAGTGCTCGCTAAGGCAAGATAACGGACAAAAAAAGACAGGTTTGATGACATATCATTGCTTGAGCCAACGCTATGTCGTCAAACCTGCCTTCTGCAAATCGGGCTTCCCTACGAGACGATCACGCTACGAGACCTTCTTGCGCCTGCCACGTCCCGCCGATTCAGCATCTGGCTTTACCGGAACGGGAATGGGCTGATCCTGGTGTTCACGCTGATATTGTTCCAGGCGGCGATTATACTCCTCGACAGTTAGAATATAAGCGTTATACATACGTTCAAGCACCTGCACGGGAGCTTCTTTCTGTTCTGCCATCACCAGATCGCGCCACTTTTGCTGCATGCGCTTTTCCGCGTGCTCAAGCTCTTTAGGTGTCATAGTTTCCTTTCTCAGCGCATCTCCACTTGACCTATAAGGATCTGATGTGTATACTCTCTCCCTAAGTAGTGGGTGAGTCATTGTTCATGCTCGATCCGCTCAAGGATACTGAAATCAGGAAGCCTTGCTGCTCTGTTTCATCGCCCTGTACTCGGCGGTCAACTGATTGATGAGCTTTTTCGCTGCCAGGTAGCTAATAGCAGCGACATTCTCAGGCTCTGACTTGCCCAGATATTCACATAACTTATGAATGCTCGACAATTGCTGCTCGGTTACTGACGCTGCCGCATCCTCCGCAGCAGGACTCTTTGAGCCATTAGCAGCCCCATTCATGCTGCCATTCTGCCCATTCCCATGAGAAGTCACGGGTTGCCGATCAACCGGGCTATCAACAATGCGATGCTCCTCCGAAAGCTCCGGGGCAAACTGCGTGCCGTACCCTAACGCGGCCAATGCTCGTCCAATGGCTCCCGTTTCGGCTTTCTCGATATAGTCGGGGAAGCTGGCAGCCTTCTCCGACTTGGTGCCAGTGGCGACGCCGCCTTTGCCATCTTTGACGGTGGCCTTAAACAACACAAAGCCATTCGCCTGCTTCACGACCTTCTCGCTGCGTCGCTTCTCGTTATTCCAGACAAAGGTCTCTTCTTCCGTGACACGATCAAGATCGAGATGGAGCATCTCGGTTTCTATGGTTCCATGGGGACATTGCTCCCTAAACCAGACGAGCCGCCATTGCACAGGCAGATAGTCTTTGGAACCGTCCCTACTCTTCAACTGAATCACATGGTCGTTGGGATTAAAAGTACGGGTACGCGGTTGCTCTTCACGACCCTGCTCCTTGCCCTGGTCACTCATTTTGTGCTCCTTCTTGAAAATTTGTTCTAACATTATATGACAACACGAACATTCTGTCAAGTAAACTCTCTCAGAAACGCTGGTAGGTACACAGGAGTATTCTTTTTGAGGGGGTGGGAGGTGGCAATTAGAATGGAACAGCGTGTCACTTGTGAACTATGTATAGCATATTTTGCCGCTCTGTGCATCGTCCTTTTGGACGTTTTTTCCTTATGATCTTTGCCCTATACTCAGTTTGACAAAGGCGGTATGCTGATGCCTCTCATATACTTGACCTATCATAGATCAAGAAAGGATCGATCAATGCCAGCAAGCAATGCAACGCCAGAACGGCTCTATTTGATGCAGCTCGCCACCTCGACCTTCCCAACGACTCCTCCGATGCTGGGATCGCTGGGATGCTACCTTGTTCAGATGAGCGACGGCACCAACATTCTTATCGATAGCGGGCTGCCTGCGGATCATACTCCGCCACCAGAAGCGCCACCATCGGAGAACGAAAAAAACGTGCTTGAGCATCTTGCCGATCTTGGCGTGAGTCCTGACAATATCAGTTTTGTGATCTGCACCCATTTCGATGTAGATCATGCAGGCTATCACAATGCTTTTCCAAAGGCGGAATTTATCGTCCAGCGCGAACATTATGAGCTAGCACGCAGCGGACATCCACGTTTCGCAGCCGTGCGTCCACATTGGGATCATCCGGCATTGCGCTACCGACTGATCGACGGAGATACTGAACTCCTGCCAGGTCTGACATTGATCGAGACTAGCGGACATACTCCCGGCCATCAATCGGTGCTGGTACGCCTGCCCCAGACAGGTCCGGTGCTTCTGACAATCGATGCCGTCGCGCTACGACATCTCTTCACTCCTGAGCGTAAGGCGTGGCCGATTGAGGACGAGGAACGATTGCGAGCCAGCACACGCAAACTCCAGGAACTGGTCGAGCGTGAGCATGTGGCGCTGGTCGTCTTTGGCCACGACGGTCTACAGTGGCAAACGCTCAAGAAAGCACCCACTTACTACGAGTGACAGCTCGATTACTTCCTATTGCCAAAAAACGTGTATCAGAACGTTGTCAGAACATTTTTAGGGTACAATAGAATGGGTTATAAGCTTTTTCTTCATCACATCGTTTGGCATAGGTAAACTGTCAGGTCATCTTTAGCAGGAATGGCCTGTGTATGCAAAAGGAGATGAATATGCCCGAAGCTGTCATTGTCGCCGCCGGACGTAGTCCTATTGGTCGAGCCTCTAAGGGATCGCTGATCGAATGCCGACCAGATGACCTTGCCGCTACTGTGGTAAAAGCGGTGCTAGCAAAGGTGCCGCAACTCGACCCGAACTCGGTCCAGGATTTATTGCTCGGCTGCGGTGAACCTGCTGGCGAGTCAGGGTTTAATATGGCTCGCGTCGTAGCTCTGCTGGCAGGCTTGCCCGGCGTACCAGGAGTCACCGTCAATCGCTACTGCTCCTCGTCCCTGCAAACCATCCGTATGGCTTTCCACGCCATCAAAGCGGGCGAGGGCGATATATTTGTGGCAGCCGGAGTCGAGACCGTGAGCCGCTTCTCCTCTGGCTTTGCTGATAGCGGCCCCCACAACACACTATTTGCCGATGCGGAGGAGCGCGTCTTCCAACAGGCACAAGGCGCGACCTCGTGGGAACCGCCTGCTGGCTTGCCCGATATTTACATTGCGATGGGCCAGACCGCCGAGAACGTTCGTCTGGCCGAAAATGTCAGCCGCCGCGAAATGGACGAATTTGCCTGCCGTTCACAGCAGCGAGCGGTAGAAGCACGAGATAACGGCTTCTTTGATCGCGAGATCGTGCCAATCACCACGCCAAGCGGTGCGGTGGTGACCAAAGACGATGGTCCGCGCCCCGGCACAACCGTCGAGGTGCTGGCAACCCTAAAGCCAGTCTTCCGACCCAATGGCGAGATCACCGCTGGCAACGCCTGCCCGCTCAACGATGGAGCTGCTGCTGTGGTAGTAATGAGCGATAGCAAAGCGCGTGAACTGGGCATCACTCCGTTGGCCCGGATTGTGGCAAGCGGCGTCTCGGCCCTCAACCCGGAAATTATGGGTCTGGGTCCAATCGAAGCCTGCCGCCAGGTGCTCAAACGAGCGGGCATGACGATCAACGACATCGATCTGGTCGAGATCAACGAAGCCTTCGCCGCTCAGGTGATCCCATCGGCCAAGCATCTCGGCATCCCCTGGGACAAGCTCAACGTCAACGGTGGCGCGATTGCGCTTGGCCATCCCTACGGCATGACTGGCGCGCGCATCATGACAACGCTGCTCAACGGCCTGCGAACCGCCGACAAAACCTTCGGCCTCGAAAGCATGTGCGTCGGCGGCGGCCAGGGCATGGCCATGATCGTCGAACGGCTAAGTTAAGAGATACTTTAAAAGCACGAAAGACAAAGCAGGGCGACCGTAAGGGCTCGCTCTGCTTTTGTCTGGTCCCGCTAACTGACCTATTAAATTCCATTACTTCGGAATATTTTGCACTTAGAATCTCGACTCACTCTCATTTTCATCAGTAGAGTATGCTGTTTGCGCTGCAATCCTTAATGCCAAAAACGTCAGGAATGGTGACAATAGGTTCATCTAGACTACTAAAGACTCTTGCATAGATTGATCTAAGAATATCTGCTGGACCTGGCATATTGCTGCTTCCTCAATTTCATAATTTACCCAAAGCACCTCTGTTCGTTCTCCTTTAGAAGTATGACAATTTTTCGGTACGGCCTGGAAACATTGCCAGTTGGCATATAATTTATCCATCAAGTTGCCGTGATAGCCCGATATAGCAACTTTACCCTTCACCCGGTGAAGAGCTTCTGCCAGTTCCTGATGTTGTTCATCCGTCATCTCATAAGCATAAGCATTATTGTCGCCACGAGAATCATGGGGATAGGGAGGATCACAATAAAATAGAGTTTCTTCACTATCGTAGCGATTGATCACGTCTATCGCTGGAGAATTTTCGATTTGAACGCGCAAAAGCCTTTGGACAATCTCCGAAAGCCCTTCCACACTTCCCAACCATCTTGAGACAGCGCCTCCCATCCCGGCTCGACTTGTTAACAAGCAATTTGCCCAGCGACCAGAACTCGCCGTTTGGGCTAACCCACTCCTGACCTGCCTGGCTCGCACAAAAAAACGTCTGGCTCTTTCTAAATCTGAAATACTTTCGGTCTGTGGGGAAATCGCAAGCTCAAACTCCTCACGAGAAAACGGAGTCAAACCAATAGCCTGAATTAAAGCTTCCTTTTGCTCACGCAGAACGCGAAAAAAGGTAACAACCTCGCTATCAAGATCATTATATGTTTCTATCGATGAGGGAGCGCGATTGAGAAGTACGGCAGCCGAGCCTCCAAAAGGCTCACAAAAATGTGTGGTTTTTGGTAATAGAGGTAAAAGCCAATTAAGATGGCTATACTTTCCACCGTACCAGCCAAAAGCTATTAGTTTGCCCATCGGCCATTATCCTTTCCTAAATCTAGTAACAAAGTATAACACAGAAGGAGATTCACAGGAACAGCATTCTCCTATCTATGACGAAAGTGTCACAAAAGGCTTCGCTCTAGGCCGGGGTAGTCCTGGCTTCGCTACTGATCACAAAAACCCATCCTTATCACTCAATCCTGAGTAGGGAATACCACACCGTCCCAGCACGTTGTAATATGTATATATTCAATCATTGAGTAACCACACTGACGAGGGAAGCCAATGAGTGCAAATGGCATTTATAACGAGATCCAGGCCGCGCTGCGACGGGGGGAGCGCGTGACGGTGGCGACGGTGGTGAAGACGATTGGCGCGGCTCCGTGTGGCGTTGGGAGCAAGATGCTGATCCGCACGGACGGTACAACCAGCGGCAGCTTCGCGGGACCGCATACGGACGGAAAAGTCGTTCAGGAGGCGCTCCAGGCTATGCGCGAAGGCCGCACATACGCCAGCCATATCCACCTGGATGCCGATCAGGGCGAAGCCGTCGGCAGTTGCGGAGCCACGCTGGAGGTGTTTTTCGAGGTGTTGCGTCCCGATGCACGCTTGATTATCGCGGGCGCAGGCTATGTCGCACAGGCGCTGGCTCACCTGGCAACGCGCCTCGATTTTCGGATCGTGGTTGTCGATGATCGGCGCGATCTGGCCGATCCGCTCTCCTTCGGCGACAAAGTTCAGCTTACCTTCGGCGATATTCCCCAGACGATCCGCAAGCTAGAACCGGACGAGTCGAGCTGGATTGTGATTGTGACACGCGGCCACCATCTTGATAAGGATGCGCTCAGAGCCGCTCTGGAGACCAATGCCGCCTATATCGGCATGATTGGCAGCCCAAATAAGGTAAAGCATATTTTCAAAGATCTTTTGAAAGAGGGCATTGCTCGCGAACGCCTTGCCCAGGTGCATGCTCCCATCGGGCTTGACCTGGGCGCGGAAACTCCCGACGAGATCGCTTTGAGCATCGCGGCTGAGATGCTGATGCTGCGCAAAAAGGCGAGTGGAGA
>DASTZT010000285.1:0-5917 GCA_035764225.1 Ktedonobacteraceae bacterium | reverse complement strand
GAGGGTATTGGCGGAAGGTCGAAGATGCGAGCCAACGCGTGCTGCATCTGGGCAACGGTGTTATTCTTTAGGATGATAATCAGCTTGCCTCCCTGTTCTGCTTGCTGCAGGCGCTCAGGTTGGCGACGATAGTAATTTTTCAAGGTGATGACGGCATCGGCATCGTTTTCATTTTTCGTGATCACAATCGGCACGCGCAAATGGCGAGCTGATTCCGCCAGGCGGTCCCGATTGACGCCAAACGGGTAGATGCGCAACGTTTTGAGAGCCGCCAGCTCAGGCTCTTTGTCAGCTGCCTGATAGATGCCCTCAGTAATCACCTGGCGGTTTGCCGGGATCAGAGTGCCGGGAGCCTCGACATACGTTGGCGCTGTGCCAGTCGGAGCCAGAGCACGCATCGGTGGAGACGGTAGCCGTGTTGGAGGTTGGTTACGCGTGCGTTCTCTGCTCTCCGGGCGCGTCTCCTGCCCTCCCATATGGCGAATTTGTCTCCACCCTCCGTTCGAGTTGCGCTCTCCACGATCAAACATATTGGTCGTGAACCCCTGGCGTCCAAGAGGTGAGGAGCTTCCTGTGCCCCAGCCTGGCAGTTCCACGCCGCCGACCGTGATGCGGCGCATGCTGACCTGCCCGGTTTCTTCGTCGCGGGTGCGCTCTTCAGCCATGATCGGCTGTCCACGCAGCATATTATCTACGGTGTCGGCAACGTCGCGATGGACGGTGACTTCATCCCAACTTTGCTGTTCGACGACAACATCGAAGGTGGGAGGAGATTTGCGCTCCTGAATACTCTTTTGGGTGTGGCGTCGTCGCGCCTCCTCATCGCCCAGCGTCACGGTTTGAATGCCGCCCACCAGGTCTGAGAGGGTCGGGTTTACCAGCAGATTGCCGAGCGAATTGCCGTGAGCCGTTGCCACCAGTTGGACGCCACGTTCCGCGATAGTGCGAGCCGCAGCGGCCTCCAGTTCCGTCCCAATCTCGTCGATCACGATCACCTGTGGCATATGATTTTCGACGGCTTCAATCATCACGGCATGTTGTTCCGCCGTACGCGCAACTTGCATGCGGCGCGCGCGGCCAATGCCAGGATGAGGAATGTCACCATCGCCAGCAATCTCATTAGAGGTATCAACCACCACCACCCGTTTATTGGCTTCGTCCGCGAGGACGCGAGCTATTTCACGCAGCAGGGTGGTTTTTCCCACGCCTGGGCGACCAAGAATCAAGATGGATTGGCCCTGTTCAACGATATCACGAATCAGGGCAATACTGCCAAGCACCGCTCGACCTATACGGCAGGTCAAGCCGACGATTTTCCCCTTTCTGTTGCGTAACGCGCTGATACGGTGCAGCGTTCGCTCGATACCGGCGCGGTTATCGTCGCCAAAAGCGCCAATACGCTCGACCACGTACTCGATGTCGGCGTAGGTCACTGGCTGGGTACTCAGGATCACCTCCCCGTCTGGGAAGCGGCCCTCGGCAACGCGTCCGAGGTCCATCACGATCTCCAGCAGTTCGCTTCGGTTCTCTAGCCGATTGACCGCGTCGTGGATGTCTGGCGGTAAGGTTGCCAGCAGAGCCTCAAGATCGTCAGTGATCACATGTTGCATAGGCAGTTCTATCACCTCATAATTTTTTGGCGAGAATTGACCGTCCCCAGGCCCTTCAAGCCGTAGACCGCTCGTGGCTCCAGCAGGGGGACTGTGCTCTGCCTGGTGGCAAGTAATGCCACATGTCGCACGAGCAGAACCCTGGTAGAAGTCTGCACAAATCCGCTGTTGCGTAGAGCGGTGATGACGAAAGGATCGTACTCGCGCACCAGGCAATAGATGCGCCGTACGTCTGTCTCCAGAAGCCTTCTGACGGCGAAGGCCAGCAATGGCTCTGCCAGATCGGTGTGCTCTGGATGAACAATCAGCGAGATGCGGTGGGCTGTCGAGCCGTGACCACGACAGATCCTCAACCACGCCCCTAAACGCACGCCAACGTCGCATACGAAGTTCTCGCTCCTCCGGGAGAAAGGAGCGGGCAACGGAGTAAGTGACCCGACATGAATTTTTGCGTATTCTTCGCTGTTTTCTAGCAGTTCCGCCGTTTGCACGCGTTGCGGCGTGACGGCGCGATAGAGCTGGTGCAGCCCCCAGACATGGTGGCGGCTCCAACGGCGCAGCGATGGCAGGTTGGGTTCGGCTGGTAGCCCGGTTGAGCCAGGATCAAAGACGTAGGTCAACTCGCGAGCATACCGCTGAAATCCGGTGCGTTGGAAAAGCTCCAACTCCGGTATCTCGTCCTCAACCTTCGCAAAAATACGGAGAATGCTATGCGCTGCTGCCATCTCTAGCATATATTCCAGCAGGGCCGCCAGGACATCTTCGCTGGCAACGCTGCTGCGTATCATTGAGGCCAGATAGGATAGATCCCATGCCGTATGTGCCGGGCGTTCTCGCACCTGCGCAAAACCGAGCATGCGCCAGTGGTCTTCGCAGATCCAGGTGCGCGCTGTGGGATGGAGAGGAAGGATGTTCCTCAGGACCGATGGCGGAGGGAGATGATTCTCAACCGGCTCTAACCAGCACACAAAGTTCGCAAACTCGTGCTGTCGGCTACGAGCGCGGTGATCGATGGCGTAGATGATTCCCGGCAGATCGACATATAGTACCGGTCGTATCATCCAGTGCTCCTGCGTCGGCTGGGACGCAAGGGCGACCGTGAAGGATAGCCCCTACCCCCTACTGTTTGACGCTCTCTACAATGCGGAGAAAGTATTGATGAAAACGTTGGTCTCCTGAAACCTCCGGGTGAAAGGCCGTGCCCAGTAATGCTCCTTCTCGGACTGCGACGATACTCCCATCGTCGAGCGTTGCCAGCACTTCTACGCCCGGACCCGTTGACTCAACAACCGGTCCTCGGATGAAGAAGGCGTGGAATGGCGCTTCTCCCAATACAGGCACCGACAGATCTGTCTCAAAACTTTCCCGCTGGCTGCCAAATGCATTACGACGGATGCGTATGTTCATCGAAGCCAGTAATGGCTGGCTTGCAAGCGCGTTATCCGTCTCCTTCGCCAATAAAATTAATCCTGCACACGTTCCCCATGTGGGAACGCCTTCCTGTATTTTTCTCTGCAACACCGTTTGGAGATTATAGACTACCATCAGTTTTCCTATAGTAGTACTTTCACCTCCTGGTATAATTATACCATCTATTTCTGTCAGTTGCTCAGGGAGTCGGATCGCGATGCCATCCACTCCTAGCCCCGCCAGCATTTTCAGGTGCGCTTCGAAATCTCCTTGTAATGCTAATACGCCGATGCGGGGCTTTGGGTTGCGTTTGTTTGCATTCTCCATAGGGATTCTCTTTTACCAGCCGCGACGAGCCATCAGCTCTTGCTCCGGCAGCGTATCCAGGTTGATGCCAACCAT
The DNA here is from genome assembly GCA_035764225.1 of Ktedonobacteraceae bacterium. Taxonomy (GTDB): domain Bacteria; phylum Chloroflexota; class Ktedonobacteria; order Ktedonobacterales; family Ktedonobacteraceae; genus DASRHT01. Next base: position 2,495 of record DASTZT010000285.1, on the reverse strand, counting down.
TGGCTCGCCCAGGTTGCGCGATACTTGCGCTACGATTGCGGCATCCTGGTAATGGGTGGTGGCGCGCACAATGGCTTTGGCTCGCTCTAAGGGATTGCCGGACTTGAAAATGCCCGATCCAACAAAGATACCTTCCGCGCCCAAACGCATCATCAAAGCGGCATCGGCAGGGGTCGCAACTCCACCGGCGGAGAAGTTGACGACCGGGAGCTTGCCTGTCCTGGCAATATCGCGTACTAGCTCGTAGGGTGCGCCGAGATTCTTGGCCTCGCTCATCAATTCTTCTTCGGGCAAGATTTGCAACCGCCGAATGCCATCCATAATGGTGCGCATATGGCGTACAGCCTCGACGATATTGCCTGTGCCTGCCTCTCCCTTTGTGCGCAGCATGGCCGCGCCCTCGCCGATGCGCCGCAGGGCCTCACCGAGGTCGCGTGCTCCGCAGACAAATGGGACGGAGAAGGCATGCTTGTTCACATGGAAATGCTCATCGGCTGGCGTCAATACCTCTGACTCGTCGATGCAGTCTATGCCAATCGCTTGCAGAATCTCGGCTTCGACGAAGTGACCAATGCGGCACTTTGCCATCACGGGAATGGTCACGGCCTCTTTGATCTGAATAATCAGTTCCGGGTCGCTCATCCGGGCAACGCCACCGTGAACGCGAATGTCGGCTGGCACACGCTCCAATGCCATCACTGCCGAGGCACCGGCCTCTTCGGCGATTTTGGCCTGCTCCGCGTTGACAACATCGCAGATGACCCCGCCCTTGAGCATCTCAGGAAAAGTGCGTTTAATCTGGGTTGTTCCTGTTTTTTGCATGAATACTTTTCTCCTGGCGTGTGTGGTGTTAGTGTTTGTACTGAAATTCTATCACATATCGAGCGTCTCCCGCTAGAGCCAATCGCTCAGAGTGAGACCAGCCATATGCATTGGCTCTTTAGAGACGGAGTTTTTTGAGTGGTTGTTTCCATTGTGAAGGAAGAGCTATCTCAAGACGTAATATCTAGAAATGCGAATAATCTTTTGCGAAAAGACTAAAAGCCTTCTGGAGGATACGATGCGAACTATTTACTTTAGAGCAATGGAAACTTCATTCCTCACATCCTGCCTGCTTTTGCTGCTGGCCGCCTGCTCATCAGGGCCGACCGTTCCAGTTGTGAAATCGCCCATTCCAACCCCCACAGCAACGCCAACTCCCCTGGTTAAAGCCGGTACGGTGCTCTATCAGGCCGACTGGTCGCATGACCTGGCGGGTTGGCAAGGGTCGGGATGGAATGCGGCACATGGGCAAGTTGTGACGACGAGCGATAGCACGTTCACTATCACTGCACCCTATCAACCTGTTGTCCACAATTACGCAATAGAGGTACAGATTCAGATTAGCAAACTCTTTCGGCCTGTTGGCGGCTATTTCATCATCTTTGCCAAAAGTGCCTCAGGGCGAGATGGATTTCAAGCTAGCGTGAACAGATTCATGGAGCCGGGACCGCGACCCAACGGAACTCACCCCGATGCGCAAATCTTCACCGACCCCAGCTCCTCGATGGCTCAAGGCGATGGCATTCCTAGAGATTATGAGCCTCTGGACAATTGGCACACATATCGGATCGAAGTGCAAGATATGGTGGCGAGCTTCTCCATCGATGGCACAGTCGTGAGTTCGACGACCAGCACCGTCACTCCCACGCTCTCGACCGGCCCCATCGGCATCACTTGCACTGGAGCGATTCTCACCGTCAAAGATTTTCACATTATCGCGCTGTAGTGGTGTCGTGCGGATCTGTGGCCGCCGTCGTCATTTGCCTATGAGGAGGTCGGTGCGAAAGTCTCGCAGGGCAAGCGCGAGGCCCCGCATCCCCGCTTGCCCCGCCCCTTGCCCCTACAGTTCCCCCACGGTATCGCATTCCCCACCAAAAAATCTGAACGGGAATCGCGGTGGTGGACGAATGTGTAGGGGCAATGGGATGGGCTGGCGGGGTGGCGGGGCCTTGCGCTTGCCCTGCTCAACCGCTTTCTTTTTCTCTTCTCATCGCGTTCGCTTTTCAGGTACAATACAGGCATATTTTCCCATTATCACGCGAGGGTCGCCAGTCGTTCCAGAGAGCCGCATGGAGGAAGCTAAAAGATGAGCACGAGTTCTCCTGATATTGTGATTGTTGGCGCGGGAGTGATCGGCAACTCGATTGCCTACCATCTCGCACGCCAGGGTCAGCGCGTCCTGGTGATAGAGCGAGGCGAGATTGCCAGCGCTCCCGTCGCATCCTGGGCCAGCGCGGGTGGTGTGCGCCGCCAGGGTCGTCATCCGGCTGAGGCGCTGCTGGCTACGGAGGCCATTGCGCGCTGGCCCACCCTTTCTGAGGAGCTAGAAGCGGATCTTCAATATCGGCAGGGCGGCAATCTGCTGCTGGCTGAGAACGACGAGGAGGCGGCGCGACTAGTCGATTTTGTCCGCGAGCAGCAAGCTCTTGGCTTTCACGATGTCTGTTTGCTGG
>DASTZT010000284.1:0-10904 GCA_035764225.1 Ktedonobacteraceae bacterium | reverse complement strand
TCAATGTAACGCTCTTGCCCGGCACGCCCTTGACCACAACACTGCCATCGCTAATATCCAGATCATCGACGGCAGCTTCGAGCATTTCGCTGGCAGCCGCCAAGATCTGCTGGCGGGCATCACGCGCCGCAGCCAGGACGGCTGATCCCATTGCGTAAGTGGTTTTACTGCCACCTGTGCCGCCGCTATAAGGCATCGTGTCGGTGCTATCATGCGCCACGTTCACAGCATCTGCGGACATCCCTAGCCCCTCGGCAGCGATCAGCGCCATAGAGGTATCGGAGCCGGTCAGATCAACCGTGCCAACGACCACAGTAAAGCTGCCATCGCTCTCCAGGCGACAGGCTGCGGCGGCTGGTTCAGTGCCGCCGGGCCAACCACCAACGGCGATGCCAGTACCAATTTTCCAGCCCTTCAACTCCTCGGAAACGTTCCCCTGAGCACCCTTATTGCTCCAGAGCGGCTGCTGTTGTAGCGCATCAATGCACTCTAGCAGCCCGATACGCCGCCATGTGCGATGGTCGATCATGGGATCGCCCTCTTTGACCGCGTTCTTTTTGCGAAACGCGATGGGATCGAACCGCATCTCTTCGCACAGTTCGTCTACACAGGCTTCCAGCGCAAATGTAGCCTGGGGAGCGTTGGGAGCGCGGTATGCGCCAACACTCACTTTGTTGGTCAGCACCTCGTAGCAGCGAATATCGACGTTGGGACACTTATATGTGCTGGCCATGATGAAACCGCCCAGACTGGCAGCCGCACCGGGATACGCACCTGCATCAAAGATCGCTTTGCCCTGTAGAGCCACCAGCGTTCCATCGCGCTTCGCTCCCAACTTAAGCGTAATCACAGATTGGGGAGCTGGATTGCCTGCCAGCAAGTCTTCCTGACGCGTATACACGAGGCGTACAGGGCGTCGAATGGCGGCGGCAGCAGCGGCGGCGAGCGGCTCTAACAGGCCAAATTTGCCACCGAAGGCCCCACCAATGGGAGTTGATTCGACGCGAATCTGGCGTTCAGGCACGTCTAGAGCTTCGGAGATATCTCTACGGACGCCAAACATTCCCTGCGAGCTGGGCCAGACGGTTAAATGCTTTCCAGTTCCGTCCGGCACAACGGTGATCGACTGAGGCTCGATATACGACTGATGCACAGGATGCGTTCTGTATGTGCGCTCAACCACAACCTCAGCCTCTCGCCAACCCGCCTCGATATCGCCCGTTTTGAGATGGGCTTTATCGCTGACGTTCTGCGACAACACCTCTTTCTCCGCCTCATCCTCGACGCCTTCTTCTGGTACGGCTGCATGTGCTCCTCCGCCAGCAATCTCGGAGACCTCTGACTCGCTGCGAGTGCGGGCGAGCGGTGCATCTGGCTGCAATGAGGCAAGAGGATCGATCACCACCGGTAAAGGTTCGTACTCAACATCGACGGCGGCGGCACCATCTTCGGCGGCCTCTTCCGTCTCGCCCAGCACGAGCGCGACCGGATGCCCACACCAGTTCACTTCCTGGTGCGCTAGAGGAGCCTGGGAGCGCGATGTGCTGTGAGGATTGGCCATACCAAGCGTCTCGCTGGTATAAACAGCCACAACGCCAGCTATCGCCTGGGCTGTTGTGGTATCAATTGAGACGATACGCGCATGAGCATACGGGCTGAGCACCAGTCGGGCATGTACCAGCCGGGGAAAAGCCAGATCACCAGCGTAACGAGTGCGCCCGGTCAATTTACCAGGTGCGTCCTTCCGACGTGCTGACTTACCAACCGTAGCATGCGTTGTTTGGTTCACTGTTTGTGTCATCTGGAAAGCATCTCCATTGTTGCTACAATAAATACATAGTAAAGCATAGAAAAACCGTCTATACTCTCTGGTACCTCACACATTTTCCTGCTTGCAAGCCCGTTTTTGCCATTCCCCTTAGAGATACGCCGCGCATTCTACTACAGAACAAGGTTGATTGGTCGAGAAAATCCGGGGAGGATAACGGAACAAAAAATGTGAGACCGCCGGAGTACACGAGTAGACTCTCATTCAAAGTGTACCACATATTTCGCTTTGGCGTTGGCATCACGCAAAAGAGGACGATCCTGCCGGGATTGTCCTCTTTTCGTGACGAGCATCTAGCATGAGATGCTGTTGGCTAAGGGCGTCCTCCAAACATGCCGCCCATGCGCTGCATAGCCTGGTCAGCGAGATTATCGATCACGCCGCCGACGGCATCCTTAGCAGGCTGAGAAAGTTGCTGACCACCGGGGATACGGCCCGCAAACTGATCTATCACTTGATCAATTTGCTGCTTTGCCATCTGCTTCGCCTGATTAATTTGATCCATGCCCGGTTGTTGGCCCTGACCTGACATCTGAGTCGGATCTTGCCCATATCCCTGCTGGCCCTGCCCATAGCTTTGCTGCCCCTGGTCATAGCCCTGTTGCCCTTGCTGCGTATAATCTTGTTGTCCCTGTCCATAGTCCTGCTGACCCTGAGGATAGCCTTGCTGCTCCTGACCCCAATTCTGACCGGGGTTCTGTTGCGGATCGTAATAATTCTGTGACATGCTGAATTTCCTTCCTGATAGATAACGGCCATCAGATCCAGTGAGGTTATTGCCCAACCTCATATCCATATCAGTTCTTTACTACCTTACTACCTTGTTATCAGCATTAGCACACTACGACGAAATTTTTTACGTCATACCTGTTATTGGAGAGCTACTACCCAACAGCAGGTCGGAGATTTTTGTCCAGAAGAATGCCTACAAACACAATAAGAGCAACGACAACCACTACCACGACGATTATTTGCCAGATAATGACGCCTATGGCACGATCACGCTTAAGCCTATGGACACCCATCAGCAAGAGCACACTGAGCACAACACCATAGGCAAGCAGGAGCAGATTAATGCCTGTTCTGATGAAAAAGGTGGTAAACACGCCGACGATAGGGAAAAATACCAGCAACACCGCCAGGATCTTGCCAATGATCGTCAGTGGCACGTAGTACAACAGGTTGGTATAGGTCTGGGCCAGCAGCGAACCTCGACCGCCGAAAGCACGCGCGAAGATATACTGAATGCCCATTACAAAGAAGAACGATAACGGGATAAAAATAAGCTGGGCGACGGTGAGCACAACTGAGGTACTGACCGAAAACAACGACAGGAAAGCGGTCACAATCCGCAGGCCAAAGATCGCTCCCAGATATTCGGTTGTCCTCAAAAAGCCAACGATTGCCCCCGCGATGGCGACGGCAACCAGCAGGATCAAGATTTGAAACCAGACCAGCCCCCACCGAGCATAGCGTGCCTCTCCGGCAAACCTGCTCACCGAAGGCGCGAAAAGCACTTTGGAATACGCCCAGGGCAACCGCCAGACAGACATCTTTTCAGGACGTTCCGTCGTCAGTTTCCCGTCTGTGTAACCTCGCGGTGCTTGCCTCTCCATATCCATAAGCGGTCCTCCTTTGTTCTTTCCAGCTAAAAATTCTCTTTCAGAAATAGACATCCCACAGGTCACTTTCGGGTCTCTTTCCGTGTGAAATTTTGAATCGCTTTGCGGGGAAAAGCGTCAAGCCAAATGTGATACCATATACGGTAATAGAAAAGATGCTCAGTTTGGAGGGGAATATACCATGCCAGAAATCGATAGCGATCATGTCTTTGGCTTCGACACCCTCTCGGTTCACGCAGGCCAGCGGCCCGATCCGGCTACAGGGGCGCGAGCAGTGCCCATTTATCAGACAACATCGTTTATCTTCGACGATACCGACCATGCCGCCCACCTCTTTGCGCTACAACGCTTTGGTAATATTTACACCCGCATCATGAACCCGACAACCGCCGCTTTCGAGGAGCGGGTTGCCGCCCTGGAGGGTGGAACGGCGGCGGTTGCAACCGCTTCCGGTATGGCTGCACAGATGGCAGCGATGATGACCCTGCTACGTCCCGGCGACGAGATTGTTTCTTCCAGCAGCCTGTACGGTGGGACGCATACGCAGTTTGACATTACGTTGCGCACCTGGGGGATCAATACGATTTTCGTAGACAGCACCAACCCGGAGAACTATCGCAAGGCGATTACGCCTCGGACGCGTGCCCTCTACGGCGAGACCATCGGCAATCCACGCGGCGATGTGCTTGATATTCGCGCCGTAGCGGATATTGCCCACGAGGCAGGCATCCCCTTAGTGATGGACAATACCTTCGCGACCCCTTATCTCTGCCGTCCATTTGAGCATGGGGCAGATATCGTGGTGCATTCGGCCACCAAGTTTATCGGTGGTCACGGCAATTCCATTGCGGGCGTGGTGGTTGAATCCGGCAAATTCCCCTGGGACAATGGGAAGTTCGCCCATATTGTTGATCCTTCGCCGGGCTATCATGGCGTGCGCTTTTTTGAGACTTTTGGCGACTTCTGTTTCTGTATGAAGCTGCGCTGCGAAACCATACGCGATACGGGCGCTTGCATCAGTCCCTTCAACGCTTTCATGCTCTTGCAAGGTCTGGAGACGCTCTCCCTGCGTATGGAGCGCCACTGTCAGAACGCGCTGCGGGTTGCTCAGTTTTTGCAGGAGCATCCTGCGGTGAGCTGGGTGCGCTATCCCGGTCTGTCCGACGACCCTTCCCATGAGATGGCTAAGCAATACTTGCCGCGTGGAGCAGGCGCGATCTTCACCTTTGGCGTTAAAGGAGGTTATGAGGCGGGCAAAGCGGTGATTAATCATGTGAAGCTGTTCTCACATCTGGCAAACGTGGGCGATGCACGCAGCCTGATTATTCATCCGGCCAGCACCACCCATCAGCAGCTTTCAGAAGAGGATCAGCTCGCAGGCGGCGTGACGCCTGATCTGATCCGTCTCTCCATCGGGATCGAGAATATTGAAGATATCCTGTGGGATCTGGATCAGGCGCTAATCATCGCTAGTAAGCATGCACAGTAGGCAGAGGCTCTAGCTCACGCAACGAGTAACGAGCCTCGAACCAGGCCAGCGGATCGCTCAAATTCACCACTTCGCCAATAATGGTGATGGCTGGTGATTTGATGGCGGCCCGCTCGGCTCGCTCGACAATATCGACCAGAGTACCCTTCACCATGCGTTGTTGAGGCAGCGTGCCCTGCTGAATCACCGCCACCGGCGTATCCGCCGCTAGGCCGCCATCAAGGAGCCGATGAGCGATCCGTGAGAAGTGGCTCACGCCCATCAGAATTACTAGCGTCCCTCCCAACTTTGCCAGCGTCTCCCAATCTACGCCTGTCGAATTGCCGTCACACTGCTCATGCCCGGTTACAATGGTCACCAGGGAGGTATAATCGCGATGCGTTACCGGGATGCCTGCGTATGCTGGCACGGCGATAGCGGAACTGACGCCGGGCACAATCTCGAAGGGGATATCCGCCTCAGCCAACGCCAACGCCTCTTCGCCGCCGCGCCCAAAAACGAAAGGATCGCCACCTTTTAAGCGCACAACGACGCAATGCTCTCTAGCATAGTGAATGAGCAGCGCGTTGATCTCTTCCTGTTTGGCAGTATGGTATCCGGGCTTTTTGCCCACAAAAATCCGCTGTGCTTGCAATGGGGCTTCGTCCAGCAGGGCGGGATTGACCAGATTATCGTAAACCACTACATCGGCGGCTCGCAGACAGCGCAATCCTTTGACGGTCATCAGTTCGGCATCGCCTGGGCCTGCTCCCACGAGATAGACCTTGCCCGTAGCACGTTGCTCATAGCGCATCGTCAACTCCTTCCACTGTCTGCGCAAGATCGGCCTCAAGCTCTTCAGCAGCAACAACAACAGCATAGCGGCGTAGTAATGCGGCGGTATAGATCGTCGCCTGCTTCATATTATTTTCGCTCAGCAGCGATAAAATGGGCGAAGTGAAGTAGTCTTCAAAAAAATCGTCGCGCTTTTCATAGGAAACGCCATGCTGGCGCATATGTGTGCGAGCCAGGGCTGCCAGCCGCATATAGGTACCATAGGCGGGAGGAAAGTAGTCTTCCAGGCGCTGACGAATACGCTTGGCCAAACTGGGACTGGCTCCTTCGGTTGAAACAGCAATGGTGAGCTGATCGCGGCGTAGGACTGAGGGCATAATAAAGGTACAACGCTCCGGCACATCGACGATATTGACCAGTTGCCCGCGTTCTTGCGTCTCGTCCCAGATTGCCTGAATCATATGCGGATCGTTGGTGGCGGCAATCACCACAAACGCCCCCGCTAAATCTCCTGGTGCATACGCCTTACGCACGAGGCTGACCCTACGATGCTCGGCCTGTTGCAAAAGCTCATCACAAAACTGTTGACTGATAACGCTGACATCCGCGCCACTGGCGGTAAGCGCGGCAGCCTTCTGCGCTGCCACACGATCACCACCGATGACAATGGCTTTCCGGCCTCGGACATCAAGCATGACGGGATAATAATTAGGCATGCACTCTCTTCTTTCGTTACCCGGCCCTGGTCAGCGTTGCTCCTTGCGCTTCCACTTTCGCTCGTAATTGCTCGATGCCGACGCGATGACAAAAATCACCCAGCGTCTCTCCTGGCATGCGCTCGTCGCGCCATAACAGGAAAAGTGGATGGAGAGTCGAGACGAGATTATTGAGATGGACCGAGGGAGCATAGAGCGTATTCATGCGCGTATTGGCCCAGTCGCCGCCAACGTAGACGTTGTACACGTCTTTGGTGCGCCCGACGAAGCCGATATCACCCATATAGGGACGCGCACAGCCGTTGGGGCAGCCGGTCATACGTACGCTAAGTGGCTCCCCTGCCAGACCCAATGAGCGCAGATCCTCTTCGATCTGTTGCATCACGGTAGGCAAGACGCGTTCGGCTTCGGCCAACGAAAGTCCACAGGTGGGAAGAGCTGGACAGGCCATCGCGAAGCGGTAAGCACCTGCGGCTGCGGGATCGGTAGAAATACCATATTCGGCCAGTAACGCTTCAAGCGGTTTGCGCTGTTCCTCAGCGATATCGGTTAGCAGGATATTTTGCTGGCCCGTTAAACGGATTCCGGGGCGGAACTGCTCAACCACATGACGCAGACCCGTACGCAGGCGGATAGCTGCGCTATCTTTAATGCGGCCATTCTCGACGTGCAGCCCAACAAACCAGCGACCATCGCTCTGCTGATGCCAGCCAAGATGATCTTCAACATCGTGCAGGATCACCGGTCGCGGATCAGCTAAGCGATAGCCCAATCGCTGCTCAACTTCAGCGCGGAACCAATCGATGCCCCGTTCCTCCACGACGTACTTCATACGAGCATGCTTGCGATTCTGACGATCTCCATAGTCACGCTGAACCGTTACAATCATCTCAACGACGGAAAATACTTCGGCGGCGTTGACAAAACATAATGGGGTTGCCAGGCGCGGATAGGTCTCTTTCTTCCCATGCGTCATTCCCATGCCACCACCAATCACCACGGTAAAGCCAACCAGCTCCTCGTCTTCAACGCAAGCGACCAGGCCGACATCTTGCGTATAGATGTCAATGCAGTTATCGCCCGGAAAGGCAACACCGATCTTGAACTTGCGTGGCAGATAGCTGGGACCATACATTGGCTCGCTCTCCTGCGGATCTTCAACGGTGCCGACTTTTTCCCCATCGATCCAGATTTCATGATACGCCTTGCTGCGAGGCGCGAGATACATGGCGATCTGGTGTGCAATTTCCTGCACCCTGGCCTGAGCGCGGTTCGCAATGGGAGCCGGGCAGGCCATCACATTTCGGTTAACATCGCCACAGGCTGCCAATGTTGAAAGCAACGCCGCATTGATGCTATGAATCGTCTTGTGGAGATCGCCCTTGAGCACGCCATGCAATTGCAATCCCTGACGCGTTGTGATGCGCAATGAGCCATTACCATAGCTGCCTGCAAGCTCATCCTCAACCAGGTATTGCTCAGCAGTCAACGCGCCGCCTGGGATGCGCGAACGGACCATAAACTGGTATGCTTTCTCCTCGCCTGCCTGCTTGCGCAATTGGCGAGCATCTCTATTTTCTTGCTGATAGATGCCATGAAATTTAATTAGTTGCACCTGGTCTTCGGCAAAGTGCGTCGTATTCTGGCTCAGTTCTTCAGCAATTTGCCCACGCAGATGATCGCTAGCAACCTTAATGCGCTCAACCTTACTGCCCTCGCCTGCGCCTAAATGTATCAGGTTATGAGTAGCCTCATGATGGTCATGTGTCATCGACATCTCCTTGCGTGGGCTACCATATAGCCCCTACAAAAGCGTTTTATGATATTGTTGATATAGTAAATCAACTACATTGTTTATTCTAATAGTAAGGAGAAGATGCTGGTCTGTCAACCCTTTTATCTGGGAAAATTAGAAAAATTGGCCCAATACGCGAGAAATGCGGAAAGACTTTGACCGCTTTTTGTGTTAAACTCAGAACAAATGACCGAATTTTTGAGATGCGCAAAGGAGTTTGATTTATGAGTAAAGATACAGCTCTGGTCGTAATCGATGCCCAGATGGGTGTTGTGGGAGAAGCCTATCATCGCGATGAAGTGCTGGAGAATATCAATCTGTTGCTGGATCGTGCCCGCAGCAACGGGACGCCCGTGATTTATGTGCAACACAACGAACTTATAGAAGGTGGGCTGATGCCAGGGACGCCATTGTGGCAGATTCACCCGGCAATCACACCGCACGAGGGTGAGCCTGTAGTGCAGAAAGAATCACCCGATTCTTTTCATCAGACGCGCTTCCAGACAGAATTAGAGGAACGCGGCATCAAGCGCCTGGTTATCACCGGAGGCCAGACACAATATTGCGTCGATACCACCGTCCGCCGGGCTGTTGCTCAGGGCTACGACGTGCTGCTGGCTAGCGACGCTCACACCACCGATGATAGCCAGACCCTGCCAGCGGAAAAAATTATCGCGTTCTACAACGAGACGCTCAACGGCTTCTGGGCAGGCGAGTGCCGGGTGCGAGTGCAGCCAGCCAGCGAAATTGATTTTGCCGGGTAGTCGCGCTGAAATAGGTGCTCCGTATGTCGTTATTCTAATGCTGGGCAGGCAGCGTGATAAGCTCGCCATCTCGCGGGATCAGCACGCGGTTTGCCAGCCCTTCTTCAGCCATCTTCTCTTTCAGGACAGAGCGGGTGAGCCGACAATGATTGATCGTTTCCATGTGGATCGCAATCACCTGAGCCGTGGGGAGAGCGCGACAAACCTGGAGTACGTCCTCCTCGGACATGGTAATCGGCCCGCCGCCTGTCACATAGCTCGCGGCTCCGCTGTAGAGGATGACCACGTCAGGAGAGAATTGCGCTAAAGCCTGCTGCACCTCAGGGCACCAGACGGTATCGCCTGCAATATACAGCGTTGGCTCGCCCGTTTTCTGGATCACAAAGCCAGAAACGGGCCCCATCTTTCGCCCTAACTCGCCTGTACCATGCTGCCCACCCGTACGATCTATTTGCAACCCGCGCCATTCCATGTGTTGCGTTATAGGCATGACCTGCGTAAATCCCGCCTGTTCGATCACAGCCTGATCTTGCGGCTGACATAGAATAGGCAGGTGTTTTGGCAATAATGCTTGAGCGCGAGCGTCCCAATGATCGCGATGGGTATGCGAGACCATAACAGCATCAACGCGCCGCAACAACTGCTCAAGTTCTGTCTGTGAAAGTGGCAGTTCAACCATCGGAATGCGCCTCTGATTGCCCGCATTGGCGATAGGGTCCATCGCCTCTGCCTCGCTGAGCATGGGATCAACGAGGATGCGGAGTTCGTTCACGGTAACGACAAAGGTGGCATGGCGCAGAAAATGAATGTCCACAATAAACCTCTTTCTGGCAAAAAAATACGCTATTCGCAGATATTTTAGCATGCCACAGCATCATTACCGATAAAAATGTAGAGGTTGTGCTCTATACACAACCTCTACGAGTTGATTCGTACAAATGCTACTCCACGATGCCCGTGCAGAAGCCCGCGCCGACGGTAAGACCGCCTTCGCGAATGGCAAAACTGACCCCTTCTTCCATCGCGACTGGTTGGCGCAATTCGACCGTCATTTCAATGGTATCGCCCGGCATGACCATATCGATGCCTTCCGGCAGCTTGATCGTTCCCGTTACGTCGGTGGTACGCACGTAGAACTGCGGCTGATAGCCAGTGAAAAAGGGCTTGTGACGGCCTCCCTCCTCTTTGGTGAGCACATAGACCTGCGCTTTGAAGGTTGCATGAGGCTTGATCGAACCCGGTTTGGCTAGCACTTGACCACGCTCAATCTCGCTATGCGCTAAGCCCCGCAGCAGACAACCAACGTTGTCACCAGCAATGCCTCCCTGCTCCAACGTCTGATGGAACATCTCCAGCCCGGTCACGACCACGGTCCGGCTCTTTTCCTTCATCCCTACGATCTCCACACCCTCGCCCACCTGGATCATGCCTCGCTCGATCAAGCCAGTGGCGACGGTGCCACGGCCTGGGACGCTGTAGACGTTCTCGACATGCATCAAAAATGGCCTGTCGGTCGCTCGAACGGGAGTGGGAATCGCGCTGTCTACCGCATCCATCAACTTCCAGATGCAGCGAGCGTCGGGATCGTTGCGCGACAGGTCGCCCTTGCTCTCCAAAGCTCTGAGGGCTGAGCCGCGAATAACGGGCACCTCGTCGCCTGGAAAGTTATTCTTAGAGAGCAGTTCACGCACCTCCAGTTCTACCAATTCGAGCAGCTCCTCGTCATCCATCATATCCACTTTGTTGAGGAACACGACCATTGCTGGCACTTCCACCTGACGAGCCAGCAGGACATGCTCATGAGTCTGAGGCATCGGACCATCAGGCGCACTGACCACCAGGATTGCACCATCCATCTGGGCCGCCCCGGTAATCATATTCTTGATGTAGTCAGCATGACCAGGACAATCGATGTG
>DASTZT010000283.1:0-10995 GCA_035764225.1 Ktedonobacteraceae bacterium | reverse complement strand
ACCGTCAAAGACTACCGATTTGGTTTGCAGTTGCTTGCCCTGCGGAGGAAAGCGGGCTTGACCCAGGAAGAGATGGCGGATCGAGTGGGGGTGAGTGAGAAGGCTATTCGGAACTGGGAGGGAGGCACCAGCTACCCTGGCTTGTTCAATCTGCAGAAGCTCATCGAGACGCTTCTGTTCAATAATGCTCTTACGCCTGGGCACGAGCGAGACGAGGCCAGGACACTCTGGGAGCAGGCCAGTGAGAGCGCCTCCCGTTCGATAGGATCTTTTGACGAGCAGTTGTTTGCCACCGTACTTGAGCAGCACCGCACCAGGAGTGAGGAACACGTACAGGAAACAAGCCTCGGACCAGTGCTGGGAGAAAGAGGCGTCCTGCTCCGTGATTCGGCTATCACGACGTATGATGTATCTTCTTTCTATGGACGCGAAAACGAACTCGCGGAGCTTGAGCGGTGGATCCTGATAGACCATTGCCGAGTGGCTGCTTTGCTTGGCATGGGTGGTATCGGCAAAACAACACTCGCGATCAAGTTCGCGCAACAGATGTCCCCCCATTTTGAGTTCGTCCTCGAATGCTCCTTGCGCAATGCTCCCCCTCTCGAAGAGGTCATCGCTGACTGTATACAGGTCATCTCCAAGCAACACGATATCTCCTTTCCACAAGATACGGAAAGACGTATTACCTTCCTCCTCAAGCTCTTACAAGAACGGCGCTGTTTACTGGTGTTCGATAATGTGGATGCCATCCTACAAGCAGAAGAGTTCACGGGTCGCTACCGAGAGAACTATGAAGAATATGGCTCACTCATCGCGCGTATCGTCGAGACGAGGCATCAGAGTTGTCTGCTCTTGACGAGCCGCGAAATGCCAGGCGACCTGGAACTCCTGCAGAGCAGCGGTTCACCCATTCGCACGCTCATGATCTCCGGGCTAGAGCAAGCTGCCAGCCAGGAATTGCTCAGAGACAAAGACCTCTTCGGTACAAGGGAAGATTGGAAGAGGCTTGTCCAGAATTACGCGGGCAACCCCTTATCGCTCAAAATTGCGGCTTCGACCGTGCAAGAAGTGTTCGGAGGCAGCATTGCCGCCTTTTTGCACGAAGGGCCGGTAATCCTGCACACAATTCGGCAACTCCTGGACTATCAGTTTGAACGACTCTCGCCACTGGAGAAGGATCTGATGTACTGGCTGGCCGTTGAGAGTGACCTGGTCGCGCTTGAAGATCTGACCAGGGACCTGATAGGTGCGGAACCCAGGCGAGAAGTGCTGGCTGCCCTACAGTCGCTACGATGGCGTTGCCTGGTCGAGCGGGCAGAGCGGGCAGCCGCTTTTATTCTCCATGATGTGGTGCTTGAGTATGTGAGCGAGCGGCTAGTGGAGAAGATATGTGATGAGATCATCCGCGAATCGCCCGCGCTCTTGCTCACCCACGCGCTTATGAAGGCGCAGAGCAAAGACTACATCCGCGACGGCCAAGTTCGTGTACTTCTGAAGCCTATCCTCAGCAGATTGCTGACCCACTATGGAGGTGAGCAGGAACTTGGGCGGCACTTGATGCGTCTCGCACAGCAACTTCGTGAGAAATCGCCTGGCGCACAGGGCTATGGTGGAGGCAACCTCGTCAACCTGCTCGCGTGCTTGAGAGGGCGAATTCAGGGAGCCGATTTCTCTCGACTGCTCATTCGGCAAGCGCATTTGCAAGGGATCGAGGTACAAGATACCAGTTTTGCCGAATCGGATGTCAGCGACTCGCTCTTCACCGAGCCTATGGAAAGCATCGCCTCTATGGCACTCAGTCGTGACGGTAATTACCTGGCGGTGGGGGGGTTCAGCGGGCAGATTCGCATATGGCGTGTGGCTGATGGCATGTCGCTCTCCACCTTCAGGGGGCATACCGGGATAACGTGGGCACTGGCCTTCAGCCCCGATAGTACGCTCCTTGCCAGTGGCGGCTATGATCGCAGCGTGAAACTGTGGCAAATTGAGGGGGAGTGCACTGGACGCTGTCTCGCAACCCTGCAGGCTCATGAAAAATGGGTAAGGACGGTTGCTTTTAGCCCGAATGGGACGCTTCTCGCAACAGGCGGAGATGACGAGACGGTGCGCATCTGGGATGTTCGTGGTGGCAGGTGTCTGAGTATCTTGCATGGGCATAGCGATAGAGTCCTTGCTGTGGCTTTTCATCCACACGGGGATCTGCTGACGAGTGGAGGAGAAGATGGGCAGATCAGGGTATGGAGCGTCAGGAATCATCACGAGGTTGCCTCCATGCGATTGCATACCAGGATCACTTCACTCGCCTTCAATCGTGAGGGAAACCTCCTGGCAAGTGGCAGCGATGATGGTACTGTGGAGGTTTGGCAGATGGGAGGAGAAAGCAATCTCCAACGTCTGAGAGTGCTTCCAGGCCACCGGATCTGGTTCGGTGCAGTTGCCTTCGGTTCTGGTGGGATGCTCGCCAGTGTCTCCGATAGTGGGAAAGTGACGTTGTGGGATGCAGTGAGCGGAAAGGGCCTGAGAACTTTCCAGGGGTACAGCAGCGTGATTAGCACGCTTGCTTTTAATCCTGAGGGGAACCTCCTGGCGCAAGGAGACGATAACGGAAAGGTGAGGATCTGGGAGGTTGGGGGAGAAGGCAAGAGTGGCTGCCTCAGCGCTTTCCAGGCGCATGCTGGCCGCATATGGTCACTGGCCTTTCATCCCAATGGACGAGTTTTTGCTACCGGCGGCGAAGATCAAAGTATTAAGTTGTGGGAAATCGGCTCTGGCGACGAGGCTGGTGGACGTTGCCTGAGACTCTTCTTCGGGCACACCGTTGGGATCTGTTCGCTGGCCTTCAGTCCCAATGGGAAGCTGCTGGCTAGCAGCAGCTTTGACCGAACGGTGAAGCTGTGGCAGGTCGGCGGAGAACGTGAGGATGCCTGCCTACAGACGCTACAGGGACATGGAGACTTTGTCTGGTCGGTCGCCTTCAGCCCCGATGGGAAGCTGCTCGCAAGTGGCGATAATGCTGGTGAGATCAGACTTTGGGAGGTGGAGAGTGGACGGTATCTCACATCTCTGCACAGCGGGATTAGTCCCCTAGGAGCGCTTACGTTCATTTCTGATGGAACAATGCTCATCAGCAGCAGCAACAATGAGGAAGTGAAGCTCTGGGAAGTGAGCAGCGGACGGTGCCTCACAACCTGGTCAGGTCGAGGCCTGGCTAACTGGATTCGGGCTATGGCTTTCAGCCAACACGGAACGATGCTGGCCATCGGCAGCAACGATCACACCATCAAGCTCTGGCAACTTGAGGTAAGCGGCACAAACAGGCTTGGGGCTTCTACCTGGCTTGGAGGTCGTGTGTGGTCTTTGGCCTTTAGCCCTGATGTTCGCCTGCTGGCAAGTGGCGACGATAATGGAACGGTCATCGTATGCAATATACAGACTGGATCCCCGATCCAGGTAATGCGCAGCGAGAGGCCATACGAGCGGTTGAATATTCGTGGCGTCAGGGGTTTGACTGAGGCGCAAAAAAGCTCACTGAGAGCTTTGGGAGCCATCGAAGATGCGTGAGACCACATCCTCTAGCGGATATACAGGTTCTCCCGGCGCTTGCATCAGGTTGATCCTCGTGGGATCAGTTGTGGGACGAGGGGGC
Source organism: Ktedonobacteraceae bacterium (assembly GCA_035764225.1). Classification (GTDB taxonomy): domain Bacteria; phylum Chloroflexota; class Ktedonobacteria; order Ktedonobacterales; family Ktedonobacteraceae; genus DASRHT01. The sequence goes on along the minus strand of DASTZT010000283.1, from coordinate 7,349 downwards.
GGGCGAGTTCTTCTGATAGGGGTAATCCCAGATGCAGTGTATGAAGCATAGTGATTGCCCTCATGCCAATGTCGAGGGCGTCAAAGCACATAGAGGTGAGGGGGGGCCAGACAAATTCCCCCATAGGAAGATTATCTGTGCCGATAATTGCTACCTCTTGCGGCACGCGGATGCCTCGTTGGGCAAGCGCGCCCAGTAAGGCGATGGCGAACTCGTCATTAAAGGCATAAATCCCTGTCGGACGATCTGAACGAGTGAAAGTCGCCTCGACGAGCGCGCGGGCAGCAGGGACCGAAAGGTGAAGCGGCAAGACATTCAGCGTTGATCCAGGAGCATCAGCCATGGCAGCGTGCATCCCTTCCAGCCGCTGCAAGAAAGCGTCTTCCTGACGCTGATTATCTGGCTGTATGATGGCGAGGTGACGATGGCCGCGCTCAAGCAGGTGGTGTGCCGCCAGATACCCCAAAGCCCGGCTAGGGAAAACGATAGTATGGGTATGCTCATCCTGATCCGCGCGGAACTCGATAAAAATAATATGCTGGACTCCCATCTGCCTGGCACGAGTGACATCTCCAGACGTTAAGGTGAAGGGACCGGCAATGATGCCAATGGGGCGACGAGCAAAGATCATCTCATGCAAGACCTCCCTTTCCGCGGGCGAAAGGCCCTGGCTGAGATACATTACAGGCGTATAACCGTAGACAAGCGCTTGCTGCCTGACGGAGGAAATCAACTCAGCCACCGGGGGGAGCGTCGCGTCCAAAAGCAAAGCCACTTCCTCGCTATACCCTTTTTTCAGTGCGCGCGCTACTGCGTGCGAGTGATAGTTCAGCGATTGTATGGCCCTCAGCACTTTTGTGCGCGTCTCTTCACTCACGTGCTTGTTCCGTTGTCCACCTTCATTGAGAACATATGAGACGGCTGTGCGCGATACCCCTGCCTCTCGCGCTACATCATCGACGGTGAGAGAGGCGGGGGAAGACGTCTGATGTTTTATTCGTGGCATTGCCTTTCCCTATGTGATGTGAAACGTTTCACTTGACAGGAGTATGGCACTTCATGTATAGTGTGTCAAGTGATGTGAAACGTTTCACATCACTTGACACAGCCTTCTGATAGAGGGTGTTTTTCTCAAGAGCGTCTGCGAACTACCGTCGGATCTCAGGAGCGGAAAAATGCCTCTCCCTCCTCGTCAGGTTGACGCTAAAGTAGGTGTAGGCATTGTTTATGTCGCCTCCTTGTTCATGAGTATCATGGATGGGACGATTGTCAACGTGGCCTTGCCATCACTAGGCCGCCAGTTAGCCATCCCCAAGACCTCGATTGATGCGGTGGTGGTTGCCTATCTGGTCAGCCTGGCAATCATTATCCCGGCCTCGGGCTGGTTGGGCGACCGCTGGGGGACAAAGCGCGTCTTCCTGCTTGCTCTTGCGCTCTTTACCATTGCTTCAGCCTTGTGTGGACTGGCGGCTAATTTCACACTCCTGGTTATCTTCCGCTTCCTGCAAGGTGCCGCGGGTGGTGCGCTCGCTCCTGTCGGATCCGTTATGCTGTATCGAACGTTTCCCTCCGATCAGCGCGTACAGGTTGGCCGCATCCTCATGATACCCACCGTCATTGCTCCGGCTATAGGCCCTGTGCTCGGTGGTTTTTTAGTTGACCAGCTATCGTGGCGCTGGGTCTTCTTCGTGAACCTCCCCATTGGAATCGCCACTTGCCTGTTTGGCCTTGTTTTCCTGCAAGAGCATCGTGAGCCAACCCCTGGGCGCTTCGATCTGGCGGGCTTCCTGCTGGCAGGTTCTGGTCTGGCGCTTGCAATGTACGCACTGAGCGAAGGCCCGGCCTCTGGTTGGACCTCGATTGGTATCCTGGACAGTGCTCTAGGAGGGGCATTACTGCTGAGTGTGTTCGCCTTCGTCGAACTCCGCGTAAAGGAACCGCTGCTGGATCTGCGCTTGTTTTGCAATGGGCTGTTCACCACCTCGACGCTGGTTTCGCTGTTCTCCGGGGCTGCGTTCTCCGGTGTACTTTTTGTTGGCCCACTATTCTTGCAGGAGGGTCTTGGACGCTCGGCGCTCGACTCCGGGCTGACAACTTTTCCCGATGCACTTGGGGTGGTACTCTCTACCCAGATCGCAGCCTGGCTCTATCCCCGCGTGGGGCCGCGCCGCCTCATAGCGGGTGGGTTGGCGGCAATGGCCCTGGTAGTAGCTCTACTCTGTCTAGTTGGAAACGATACCAATCTGTGGCTCATGCGCGTCCTTCTGTTTCTCACGGGCGCTGGTATGGCCTATTCGTTTCTCCCGGTGCAGGTTACAGCTTTTGCGACGATTACGTCCGCTTCTTTGGGCCGTGCATCGACGCTCTTCAGCGTGCAGGGGCGGCTGAGTGGCGCTCTGGGAGTGGCCTTGCTGGGTGAGGTTCTCACCATTGTTGGGCCGACGAGTGTGAGCGCGACTGGAGCATTGGCACCGAATCTGACGGCCTATTATGTTGCCTTTCTGGCCGCTGCCGCGCTTGCCCTCATGGCCGCTTGCAGCGCGCTGTTCATCTCTGACCGCGATGCTGCCCCGACCATGCGGCAGTCAGGGCAAACTAGGCAAGAAGGCGCGCTGGAGACGCAGAGGGTGGAGGCGCTCCCGTAACATGACGATTGCTCACTACCTGCTCAAACGGACATGAATTTCTGGAAAGGAAAGGACCAGTATGCGAACTATTGCGATTGAAGAACATTTTCTCGCATCCGGCTTCCGAGAAACCCTGCAAAGAGACGCCTCCAGTGGAGGACTCCCGGCCCCATTGCAAGCAAAGCTGAGTGATCTTGGCTCGTCCCGCTTGAGGGATATGGATGCAAGTGGTATCGATCTACAGGTGCTCTCCCATACCGTGACGGATGAGGTTGCCTCTTCTGCTGATGAAGACATCCGGTTAGCACAGCAAGCGAACGAACAATTAGCCAAGGCTATCACTGCCCATCCCACTCGTTTCGCCGGTTTTGCCACCTTGCCAATGTCTGCTCCAGATGCTGCCGCCGACGAATTGGAGCGGGCAGCGCGTTTGCTTGGTATAAAGGGGGCTGCGATCAATGGCACGACTCAGGGGCGTTTTCTGGACGATCCCTCTTTCTTGCCAATTCTGGAACGGGCTGTTGCCCTGGATGTACCGATCTATATCCACCCTGGAATACCGCCTGAGCCAGTGCGGAAAGCGTACTATGCTGGCCTCGATCCGGCAGTGAATTTCGCTTTGGCGACCGGAGGGTGGGGGTGGCACTCCGAGACGGGCATTCATGCCTTACGACTGATCCTGGCGGGGGTATTTGATCGCCTACCGGACTTGCAGATTATTATCGGGCATATGGGAGAGATGATTCCTTTCATGCTTGAGCGAATCAACAACGTGTTCTCGCCTCTGACAAAGCAGCTACAGCGAAGCGTGCCCGAATATTTTCTGCAGAACTTTTATATTACGAGCAGTGGATTCTTCACTGATCCACCGCTTTTACTTGCCTTGCAGACTATGGGGGCAGATCGCATCCTCTTTTCCGTCGATTACCCCTTCAGCACCAACGAGCAGGGGAGAGCATTCCTGGACAGGGCCTCTATCAGTCCGGCTGATAAGGAGAAGATCAGCTATCTAAACGCTGAGCGGCTCCTGAAGATTGCTAAAGCATAACAGTGACGGCACAGTCTCCGACTTGCTGCTAACACCTGGTGCAGAGCCACCGCAAAAACCGGAACAACCGGAAGCCAAAACCGGCAATCAAAGGATTGATGGTGCGCTCTTCTCTGTGTACTCTTCCTTCAGGATACCCATGAAGGATCCCGGCGCGGAACACATAACCGGCTAGAGTTGTCAACAGCGCCGGGTTTCACTCACCCTCGTAAGTTACACGTGTAACTTACCTGCGCAGCGTGTTTTTTGAAGCAGGTTAAGGGGAGGGCCGGTTTCATTCGTGCGGTGGTAAGTATCCCTGTCCAACGCTTGTTTGGCGCGTAGGACAGAGAAGGCAGGGGCGTCAGGATGCACGGTGAGAAGTACGCAGATGGTCAACGGTGAACTGCACACAGTATTTGCAGCAAGGAGTTTGCAAATGGCACAGAAGGCCTTCAGTCCAGAGACTCGTGGCAGAGCATGGCCGGATCATCCGGCAATCTCAAGAGAGGCAACGAGTACCAGGACTCGCACGAGGTACATCGTATCTTGGTCGGCCAGGCTGACCCCGCGTGAATTCGAGGTGCTGCAACTCGTAGCGGCAGGCTATGCCAACGCTGAGATTGCCAGCCGGTTGATGATTACCTCTGCTACCATCATCAGCTATCTTAACTCTATCTATGGGAAGCTGGGGGTCCGTTCGCGAACAGGAGCGATGCGCTATGCTATTGATCACCATCTCTGCCTGGGATCCCCGGTAAAAGTCGCCTCTTCGGTAGAGAGCGCAGCTACCCATACCTGCTCGGCGTTCAATGCAGGTGGGCACGTCGGGCTGACCCGGCGGGAAATGGAAGTGCTGCTGCATGTCACTGCTGGTCTCTCTAACGCCGAGATTGCTGACCGATTGGTAATTACGCTGGCTACTGTCTTCGGTTACCTGAACGACATCTACAGGAAGCTGGGGGTCAACTCCCGGACGGCTGCTATGCGTTACGCTATCGACCACCACCTCTGCTAACCTTTCCGATTGTTCACCGATAGCGCTCAGCCAGGGTACAACAACATGAAATGGTGGTGATACGCAAATGGTAGCCCACTTGCTGTGAATATTCGATCTGTCCATCAGATCGTGTGGTTGTACCTGGAAGATAGATATATCAGGCTTGGAGTGGCTGCCCATCGGCTGCTGGTCCTTGAGGCATGAAAGGCAGGCTATCTCTCTATGGCAGCAAGGAGCACGAGCACCTATACGAATCCTGTGCTTCCCGGTTTCTATTCTGATCCCAGTACCTGCCGGGTTGGACAGGATTATTACCTGGTTACCAGCAGCTTTGAGTATTTTCCAGGCGTTCCCATTTTCCATAGCCAGGATTTGATCCACTGGCGACAGATTGGTCATTGCCTGACACGAGCGAGCCAGCTCCCTCTGGCGAAGGTACCCAGTTCTGGAGGCATTTTCGCCCCAACCATTCGGTACCATCAGGGCACGTTTTATATGATCACGACGAACATCTCTCATGGGGGCAATTTTTATGTGTTCACCCAGAATCCAGCAGGTACATGGTCAGAACCCGTCTGGGTCCGCCAGGACGGCATTGATCCCTCGTTGTGTTTTGATGGTGAGCAGATCTATTTGACCAGCACCGCCGGGTGGCCGAACCAGCAGGGCATCTATCAATGCGAAATAGAGAGCAAAAGCGGACAACAACTGACGGAGACGCGCTTGCTGTGGCATGGCACGTGGGGACGCTTTCCTGAAGGCCCGCACCTGTATCACATTGGCGATTGGTATTATCTTCTGATTGCTGAGGGTGGGACGGAATATGGGCATATGGAGACCCTGGCGCGCAGCAGGAGCCCGTGGGGGCCATTTGAACCCTGTCCGCATAACCCGATCCTGACACACCGCGATCAGGGCTTCCATCCGCTTCAAGGGGCCGGCCACGCTGACCTGATCGAGGCACACGATGGCTCCTGGTGGCTGGTCTTTCACGCTTTTCGCCCCCATGAAGGGTCCTACCATCATCTAGGACGTGAAACTTGCCTGACGCCTGTTACCTGGACGGAGGATGGCTGGCTCGTGGTCTCTCCTGAGAAAACAGTTGACGTGCAGATGAACGTTTCCACCCTGCCTCAACAGATGGAGGTGGTGGAGCCAGCACGCGACGATTTCGATAGGCCAGAGTTACGTCCCTGCTGGAACTTTTTACGCAACCCTGAGGCGCAAGCCTGGTCACTGAGCGAGCAGCCTGGGTGGCTACGCCTCTACGGCTCCCCGCGTACCCTGGATGACCAGGACTCGCCTACCTTCATCGGACGGCGACAGCAGCACTTCAATGTCTTGGCAAAAGCATTGCTCGATTTTCGCCCAGAAAACGAGTGGCACGAAGCGGGCCTGACCGTGTTCATGAACGAACACCACCACTATGAGATTGCCATCACGCAGCAGCAAGGTAATCGCCACATAATTGTTCGCCGCCGTATTGGTGATCTCGCTGCTCTTGTGGCACAAGAAAGGATAGAAGAAGGCCCCGTCGAATTAGAGATACAGGCCGAGAGTAACCGCTATACCTTTCTGTATGCTCTGGCAGGGCAGCCGCCACAGAAAGTAGCGACTGGGGCAACGCGCTACCTCTCTTCGGAAGTCGCAGGGGGATTTACAGGCGTCTATTTCGGTATGTACGCTACCAGCAACGGCAACGGGAGAACAAGCCCTGCGGACTTTGACTGGTTTGAATATCGCCGGGCATAAATCGGTAAAGGAGAAAGCAGCATCTCGATCAGGTAATGGAGGGCTACCGATACCGCCTTTTCCCAAGTTTTTTTGGTATTCTTCTCGACCCTAGAGGACTATACTTTGTTCCATCAACACCATCCAGGCGCGGGCACGCTTTCCTGTTAAGCTAACAGGCGTGTTCCAGATGGGTGCTTGCCTGTGATATCACCGAGGTGAAGGTTATGCACTTTTCGTTTTTCATGACGACCCGGTCGATGAGTCCCGATGAAGACAAGGCGGCTCTGGATACTACGATAGAGTATGCCAGGCTTGCTGAGGAACTTGGCTTTGATGCTGTCTTCACCCCGGATCACCATTTCACCGGCTATGCGCCCTGGGCGAGTGATCCATTCATGTTTGCCTCTTATCTGGCGGCTATCCTGAAGCGAGTGCATCTGGGCTTTTCGGTAACTACCGTTCCGCTGCTTCATCCAGTGCGTATCGCCGAGAGATTGAACCTGCTGGACCAATTAACAAATGGGCGCTTGTTGGTGGGCATCGGCAGCGGCACGACACCCGAAGAGAGCATCGGCTTCGGCGTCAGGTTTCAGGATGCCTCACGCATATCCCAGGAGAATCTCAACATCGTCCTGAGGTTGTGGGCAAAGAAGATTGAGGACGAGCCAATCCAGTTCGAAACGGGTGCCTATAAGGGTGCGGTCGTTCAGCGGATTGCGCCGGCTTCGTATACGAAGCCTCATCCTCGCCTCATGCCGGTAGCTGGCCGGGAATCGAGTATTGCCCTGGCCGCCAATAACGGTTGGTCTGCTTTCATCAATGCGTTCACTCCACCGATTCTCGATAGTACCGAACCCTTGAAACACTATACCAGCAACTTCGCTAAATACCATGATGCCCTTGTCCAGGCCGGACACCCTGCTGAGGTCATCGCTGAGTGCTTGCCGTGGACAACCCGTAC
>DASTZT010000282.1:0-4141 GCA_035764225.1 Ktedonobacteraceae bacterium | reverse complement strand
GGACCAGGGGCACAAAAAGGGAGATGTTGTCATCACAGTGCAACAGAGCAAGCACATCTGACAACACTCTCTGCGCCCAGGCCGCGAGCGCTGGCGTCGCCTTTCCCGTCTCTGCGGCCTCATGGATACCTCAATGCATATCGCGAGAGAGCGGAGGGCAAACCAGGGATCGCGCGCTGATTCCCTTTCTCAAAAAAGAGCGCACGCCTCGCGTTGAATTGCGACACCCAAGATAGAAATTTGCACGCGCGCATTGGGAGGAAATTTGCTCATTACGTGGGAGGTTCGGTCTCTTTGACGCAGCGATACCATGTCGCACCGGCCCATGGAATGGGCAAATTTCCTCCCAATGCGCGCGTGCAAATTTACATTGAGATGCCTGGTCGATAATCAGACCCCTATCCAGACGACAAGAACGCCAGAGCGAGAGGCGCACAAGCAATGTATTTACAACATTTCTGACTTCTCTCCCGGATTTAGAGCGGTTTTTCCAGGCACCCTCGCGTCAAGTTTCACCCTTCAGTGAAACTTTCCATCCTTCAGTGCAAAATTGGTCAGCCCTTCGGTGAATTTACCAACTATCCCGCGACACTGATGCAGGAGGCGATTGAGCAGGCGCTCACTGGTAAATAGGCTGAATCTTCGGACAAATCAGCGCCAATCATCGACAATCAGACGCAAAGCTCGGACAAATCCACGAAAGATCCCCCGATAAGCTTGTGACGCGAGTACACTGTAATGGAGAGGTGGAAATTCATGGATGGAAGGAGCTTCTCATGCCCCAGAGCGGAATTCACGGCATTGATCTGTTCAAAATTGCTGGCGAGAGCATTTCTGGCTGGATTCCCAGTTGGAAATTGGGAGGTCACAAACCCACCCGACAGCCGTTTTGTAGCCTGATGGAAGAGCGATTACTCCTGTATCTAGAGTATCATCCCCAGGTGCTCTGGTATGGACGGGGGGATATCAGCGCCACCTTTGCTTCGACGTACCAGATCCCCACCCCACAGGCTGTGCCTTTTTCCATTGACTACCTCTTTGAGGGGAATGCTCATGTGTATCTCCCAGACGCCATCGGCCAGCTCCAGGACGGCTCACTGCTGATTGCAGAAGCAGGAATGGAACAAGACAAGCGCCGAACGCGCAATCAAGCGAAGGCAGAGGCAGCATGCAAGGTTGCGGCGACGCTCGGCGGGATCTATTGGATCGGCACCGAAGCCTCCTTACTCCCGCAACGACATGCCAATCTCGTCTTTTTACATGCCCGACGGCAACCCTTTCCGTCTTTTCAAGAGCTGGCAGAGGCGTTACAGGTGGTGTGGCCCTACGGTGAAGCAGCGTGTGTCCAGGAAGTCGTTGAGCGCCTGGGAGAACGCTGGTCGCCAGCCGAAAAAGAGGCGGCGGTCTGGAAAAGGTGTGCCGATGCAGCCGCTGGTGGACACCTTCTGGTCGATCTAGCGCAGATTCAATTGACCCGGCTCACTCCCTTAATCTGCCTTGCTCCTGACTTCCCTCCGATTCTTCCTGATCCGCTCCCAAGTATGCTGGAAAGCAGCGACGGCCCGGCCTCGGCCCGCACACTGGCAGTCGAGAGTGGGGAAGAGCAAGCTGAGAAGCCGACCGATGGGCTTTCTACCTTTGATGACTCTGTTCTTGCTGAAAAGCAACGGGACCATTTTCTGCGGAATGTACGAGCGGTAGAAGCGGTCCTGAACGGAACGCCTCTGCGCGAAGCAGCAACGGAGGCGGGTATGGGACGCTCGACGCTGAGCCGACTCGTCCACCGTACGGTCGAATTTGGACAAGTGGCCTGTGTTCCTCACGCCACCTACCACCGAGAACGAAAGATGCATCCTGCTTTTCAGCAAGCGATTCGCCTCCTGTACAGCCGTCCAACGAAACTCTCAATGCGTGCCATTGCTGAGCATGTCGAACTCAAACACGTTGCCTCCCGCTTACGAGCCGAAACAGGAACAGGTATCCTGCTTCCCACCTATGATCAGGTGAGGAAATATATCGCTATCCTCAAACAGGAGCCCAGAGTGCAAAAGGAGAGGGGTGGAGAAAAAGGATCTCGACGCGAGAGGCAGTCGCCCTTCTCCTTTGCCCTCTCCATCCCAGCGCCCGCTCAACTAGCCCAGGTCGATGAACACAGCATGGAACTGTACGTGGTGACCAAAGATGGCATCCCAGTTGCCAGCCGTGTCCATGCTGCCGTACTCGTCTGCGTCAAGACTGCCGCGATCATGAGTGCGGTCATCGCTCTGGGGCCACTCGTTGAAGAAGACTACATGCGCTTGTTAAAAATGGCACTTGAGCCCAAAGATCGCCTGGTTCTGCAGGCCGGGTGCCAGCATGCCTGGTCCTGCTATGGGAAACCTGCCACCATCTTCCATGATCGAGGGAAGATTTTCACCTCAGAACGGGCACGACAGGTCCTCGTAGATCGGCTGGGGATCATTACCGAGCAGGCTCCTCCGTATTGCCCAAGCGCGAAGGGGACTGTTGAGGCCATTTTTCGCTGGATGACGCAGCGATTTGAGCGTCGGCTTCCCAACACCAGCTATGGCGTCAATGATGCGGACGCGGCGGCAGAAGCAGGAGGCATGACCTTGGAGGAACTGGAGCGATATTTCATTCGGGCGATTGTGGATGACTACCAGCAGAGTTGGGATGGGTTACGTCGGCAAAAACGCGATGCGTTGTGGGAAGAAGCGGTGCGCCAAACAGGCGTTCCTCAGTATCTGGGTGCTCCAGATGACCTCAAACTCTTGCTCATGAAGGCACAAAACCGCAAAGTCAGGAGCCATAGCTATCATGTCCATGATCGCTCACGCCTGTCCTTCCAGGGCAACTGGTATATCTGTCCAGGTTTGCTCAATCGGCTGGCTGACCGAGAATTCGAGATTTATTACGACAGGCGTGATATCTCGGTCATTTATCTGTTTGTGGACGGCAGGTATGTGGGCGAAGCCTACTGCCCTGCCTTCATGGGCCAGCGCATCAGTGAATGGGAGGCGAAAGTCATGCGGAGAGCCGACGCAGCACACACCAGGGCCACCGCTTCGGCTTCCGCCGATGTTCGGGCACGCATCCAGCAGGAGATCGCGACCACCAAAAAGCAGCGACGCCAGGTGATTCGCGAGCAAGAAAAGGCGCGTCAGTTGGATCGACAACGTGAGGAGATTCACCCTTCTTCAGTGTTAGAGACGCTCAAAACCTTTACCCCTCCCGAACGCGAAAGCCTTCAGGTTCCCAAAGCGAGGCCCGACGCTGGAAGAACGCCAGGAGGCCAACTCCTCCCGATCCGCTATCGGAGCTCGGAGGTGGATCGATGAGTCAAAGCCCCCTGCCTCTCTTCGATGGCTTTATCGAGACCCCCTTTGAGCAGCGGTTCCAGGGTCTGTTACAAGAGTCCTGGCGAGAACGGAGTTGGCATGTCATTGTCGCGGAGCCTGGGAGTGGCAAGACGATGGGAATCTGCGACCTACGAGATGAAGCCTGTCGTCAGGCAGGAATGATTGGAGGACGACGCTATCCGATTTTAGCAGTCACCGCACCCAAAAATGACCCTCGTGAGGCGGCATTAGGCAATCACCTGTTGAGCGCCTTAGGACTGCGAACGCGAGGGCACTGGGGTGAACGCAAATATTTGCTCTTTGAATTGTTGGGCCAATATGGCGTGGAGTGCCTCATCATTGATGATGCTCATGATCTTTCCATGCCTCATCTGATTTTCTTAAAAGAATTGACAGATCACCTCTTCCTCTCTTTTCCTTCACATCCCCTCGGATTGTGTCTGGTGACAGCAGGACGTGGAGCCTCGATTCCACTCAAAGATGTCTTTGACCAGCCAGAGACCATGTGGATGCAATTTCGGCGACGATTGGATGCCCTTCGCCCCTATTGCCGGGTTGCAAGCCATACCGAAGGGGAAGTGCGTGATATTCTCCTCTCTCTGGAGCATATTTATCGCCCATCATTTCCCGCCTTAAATTTGCAGCAGTGGACGGGAAGCGTGTATACCTGGCTCACGCACCCCATCCTCGATCCCCAAAAAAGCGGACGAGTGCTCATGGACCATGTGATGAAGCTCGTCACGACAGCACTGCAGTGGTCGTATGCGAAAGGAGAGGTCGAT
>DASTZT010000281.1:0-6134 GCA_035764225.1 Ktedonobacteraceae bacterium | reverse complement strand
TGGTGCGGTAAAAGGTTTTGGCGCGTGCCATATCGCTGGTAGGAATCTCAACCCAGTTGAAGAGATTTGCCATCTGTCCGTTATCGTCCTTTCTTCGTTCCGAGAAAAAGGGGAACCGTGCATCCTTAGAACAATACATAGCATATGGACTACAACAAGACTTCTCGGATCTTGCCTTTTTTCGCAAGGCCGGACAACACATCACCGATAAATGTCTGTTGATGGCAAGCAGCAACAAACCCATCAAATAAAACATGATACAATACCAACACATACCACTATCCTGAACCACAATAAAACATTATCTGGAGTCGCAATCATGCAGCAATATACAACCGCCCCGCAACTGACCGATAGCTATATCGATACCGTCTGGGAAACGCTACCTCGTCACATACGCCCCACATTCCTGCTCCCCAGCCCCGTTCTTTCAGAACAATTCAAGTGTAGGCTGACCATTGCCAGCGAAACATTTCAGTATACCGGCAGCTTTAAGTTTCGCGCCGCTTATAATTTATTGTCCAGCATCCCACAGCAGCACGTCATCACTGCCTCATCGGGCAATTTTGGGCAGGCGGTGGCCTATGCCTGCAAATTGCTGGGCAAGACCTGCACGATTGTGATGCCCGCGACTTCGGCAAAGGTCAAGATTGCGGCAGTGCAGTCGCATGGGGGAGCGGTAGATTTAATCGACGTACGGCAAATAGGGCGGGCGGAACGTGTGGCTCAACTGATGAACGAGCAACCAGATGCTTTCCAGGCGCAGGCGTATGACGACTATCGCGTCGTGGCGGGAAACTCAACGCTTGGCAAGGAAATTCTCAGCGCGGCACACTTCGATATCATTATCGTACCAGTTGGCGGAGGCGGCCTCAGTTCTGGCATTGTGGTTGCTCGCGATCACCTGCACGCGTCAACCCAGATCATCGGCGCGGAACCGCTGCCGGGCAACGACGCCGCCCGTTCTCTACGCAGCGGCAAATTGATCCCCAACGAGCAAGAACCTATGACGATTGCTGACGGAGCACGCACCATCAGCCTGGGGAACATCAATTGGGAGATCTTGCAGCGCGGCATTGCCGATATTATTGAAGTTCCAGATACGCTTACTATGCAGGCAGTACAATGCTATTTCCGCTCTGCCAATTTAAAAGTGGAACCGACGGGCGCACTCTCGCTTGGTGCCATGCTCACGGCTTCTGAGCGTTTTTACGGCAAGCATGTCTGCTGTATCGTGAGCGGAGGCAATGTCGATCCCGCTATTTATGCGGAGATTATTCAGCAAGCGGGATAGAGATGCGAACTGTCCGCATCTCTATCGTTTTTCTGAAACTACGGTTGCAGTTGATAGATGCCAAAATTGGAGAAGGTCGCCTGACCTCCCGTTTTGGAAGGATTCAGGTTGATCACAAATAGCGCCACCGAGCCACTGGTATAGCTATTATCGGACACCGTTTTTAATGGCTGGCCATTGACAATCAGGGTCATTGCAGGCCCATTAGCTACGACGATGATGTGATTGAGGCCACCACCTTTTTTGATTGCAGGGTCGAGCGCATAATCCTGAAGCCGGGTATTGGTCGTATTGCCATTGGCATCGACTGAGCCTTTGAAGATGGCATAGCTGCCATCGCCATAGAGGGCAAAACGATAATACGTAGCCAGCTCGCTATTCTGATTGGAAGCACCGCGAATAAATACGCCATAGCCATTGTTCTGATCGCCCTTAGAGAGCACCGCATCAACCGCTAGCTTAAAATTACTAAAAGTTTTGCTACCTGGCACCAGTTCCCATAACAGGCTATGGTTGTCGTCTTCCAGTACCATTTTTCCATTGCTTACAGCCGCCGAAAATTTACCAGGGTCGCCTTGCAGGTTCCAGCCATTATTGTTATTCGTAAATGCATCTGTAAATATAGGCGTGTCTTTCACGGCTGGAGCAGACGGAGTGGTAGTTTGCGGAGCACTCCCATTCAAAAATAGCATATAGCTGGTGAGGCCACCGGCAATGAGCACGATAATTAGCAGACCGATGCCTATGATGACTCCGGCGCTGGGGCCACGCCGCTTCTTCGGCGGTAGAGGCGGAGATGGAGCATCAGACAACATGCCGGTACGCAAACTAGCTGGCATTGCCGCGGGATTAAGAGGCGGAGAAGAGGCCATAGCACTATAGAGGTTTCCAGTTCCAGCATTCGGCAGGCTACTTGAGCCATTAAATGGGTTAGTGGCATTCATCGCCTGACCGGCATTAGGCAAGCGACCTGAGCCATTAAATGGGTTGGTAGCATTCATCGCCTGACCGGCATTAGGCAAACTACTTGAGCCATTAAAAGGATTGGTGGCATTCATCGCCTGACCGGAAGAACCTGGGAAACCGTTGGCTCCTAATGATGGAGGAAATGCAGGCTGACCTACAAAACTATTCTGGCGCGGAGATAGAGGGGGAAAACTCTCTAATCCATCGCGTTTTGCAGGTAAGGGGGGAAATTGATCATCAGGAGGCCGTAGCGGAGGAAGGCCCGCAAAATCGTGTTGCTCTAGCTTAAATGGCTGTTGCCCGGCGAATTTATTTGGCAACGGCGATAATGGAGGAGGGGTAGACGTAGGAGGGGTAAAAGACCTGGGTTGCTGACCAACAAAGCCATTTTGTAGAGGTGGCACGGGAAGTTGTCCCCACTGCACATTTCCCTGTCCTCTCTCTTGCTCCTGACGAGATGGCGCATTCGGCATTCCGCTATCCCACGATAATTGAGAGGTGGTGGGTGGCATATGGCCAATAGGGTTGCTTCTCTGCGCAGTAGGATTAGTATACCCACAACTTGCGCAATAGCTGATGTTGTGTGGAAGCTGCCTTCCACAACGCAGGCAGGTTTGAATGGGAGTCCCGCCGAAGGGAGGATAGGTCGAGGACATAAAAAACCTCCAAAAATAACCAGAGCCTTTTCTACTGAGTATTCCACATAAACTATAGCATGTCCAATATTACCTGCAAAGGTAGTATTTTTGGGTAATACTCACGAGATAGCCAGTTTAGGATTGACTCATTGTTTATCGTAGGATTGATCGTGTACCCAGTTGAAACCACCAGATGAGTAGCTAGCCTTACTTCAAAACTGGTATCTCGCGCCTGATCTCGAAGCGTAGCAGCTTATGAGCGGCGCGAATAGCCTCCTCTACTTCAGCAGGAGTATCGCCGCGTGCAAAAATAAATCCCAGGTAGCTGGCACCTTCGGGCAGTGGCACGAGAGGATGATTCAACTTCGCGGTAATTTCAATGCCAGTAATGCAAGCTACGCGACGCGCTTCTTCTACACCATGCACGGCCTTCAGCATTCCAGCTCCGGGAATAGGGATCATCATCACTCCAGCTGCCTGAGAGCTGCGTTCAACACTCGTAATCTCCTCACCCGTTGCATGACGCAGGATCAACTCTTCCAGGCACATCCCAGCATCAAACTCAAGGATGGTTGAACAGAGGCCGCCGATGGAGCGCCCGGCCATCTCCAGCATCCAGGGGCCTTGTTCATTCACTCGCAGCTCTGCGTGAACAGGGCCTTCATACAAACCGAGAGCCGCAGAGGCGGTCGATACACACTGAGCAATGGCCTGCTGTGTCGCTTCCGACAAGCGTGAGGGCGTAACATAAATAGTTTCTTCAAAGAAAGGGCCATCAAGCGGATCGGGTTTGTCAAATAACGTGAGCACCTTCAGTTTCCCTCGTGTGAGCAAACCTTCTAATGCTACTTCAAAACCCGGAATGAAATCTTCCACTAAAAAGGCGGTTTCATGTTCTCTGTAACCCTCATTTATCAATAGTCGCTTGAGGCGGTAAAATGCGGCTTTGAACTCTACCGGATCATTCGCCCGGATCACGCCCCGACTGCCAGAGAGCCGCAGCGGTTTGAGCACGCAAGGATACGTTACCTGGGTGGAAATCCAGGCGGGATCGTCGCTCAAGAAAAAGTCTCGAAAAACCGGACAAGGAGCGCCACCAGCAGACATCAGTTGTCGCATTAGCAGTTTATCGCGAGCTGCCTCAGCTGCCTGCGGAGAGTTATGCGATAGGTCCAGAGCGGCACAGGCAAGGGCTGCTAACTCGCTTGCGGCATCATCCACCGAAAGAATAGCATGCAGAGGATGCGTTTGGGCAAACTCCATAATCGTCTGCACAGAGCCGATCACGTTGGTAAAATCGATCCCCAGAGGCACATGCCAGTAATCGGCCAGCGTTTCGGGCAGATCGATCCCCACAACGACTTCTAGGTTTAATCGCTGCGCCGCGTGCAAAAACGCCCCTGCTCGATAGGTTGCAGGAGACATCAGCAAAAGAATGCGTTTGCGCTCGCTGGCAGTAACAGTATCCATGAGTACCTCTATCCTACTCGACATTTCTCCTATAGCTTATCATAAAGCATCTTTCATGGAAACCCTCATGTCTGCGGTTGCAATATCACCACAGGAATTTTGCGGATTGTCCGTCCGGCATATGCACCCCACGGGGGATTGTGGGCAATGAGCTGCGGCCACAGCCGAGCGTACTCCTCCGGTCCGGCTACGGTAGCTAGCGCGTCCTGCTGGCGGCGTCCAACCTGGATATGCACATGAGGATTGCTAAGCAAGTTGTGATACCAGCCTGGATGACGATCTTGACCGTTATTGCTGGCCACGATCACATAATTGGCTCCATCAGGCATGTACTGCAAGGTATGGCTGCGCTTCTTGCCGCTTTTGCGTCCGATGGTAGAGAGCACCAGCATGCTCATCTTCCCCATACGACTGCCGAGCCGCCCGCCGCTCTTTTCATACATCCAGGTCATCATGCGATCAACCAGGGTGACAAGAAAGTGAGATAAAGCCATCAGAGTAAAGGCCCTCCTTAAAAACTCATCAATTGTGAGAAAATTTTGTGTATGCTATACTTGGGAAACAAAGCTGGTATTATCTTATATGGAAAGGGAGAGGGATGTCTACAAATCCCCGCGAAGAGCAGGAGCAGCTTATGTGGCATCGGCCTGGCACGAAAATGACTGAGGGAGACTATCACGAACTGGAGCGGCTCTCCCCCGACCGTAAACATGAATACATCAATGGCGTTGCTTATATGATGAGCGGGGGAAGTGTTGCGCATGACCGGATCGCGTATAATACACGACTTGCTTTAGACTTGCATTTTCGGTCTGGCTCCTGCACGGTCTTCGGGGCAGATGTCCAGGTCTTGCTTGCCTTGAAGAAAAACGGGAAACCCCATTTTGTCTATCCAGATGTTACGGTTTCTTGCGCTGAGGCAGATCGCAGGGCAGACAATACGCTGATCGAGTCTCCTCGTTTAGTCATTGAGGTTCTTTCTCCGGGCACCGAAACAAAAGATCGCGGGGCGAAGTTCAAAGCTTACCAAAACCAGGAAACGATCCAGGAAATCGTCCTGATCAGTCAGTTCGCGCAATATGTCGAAGTCTGGCAACGCAACGAGCAAGATCCCAGCAATCCCAAAGCCTGGCTCTATCGCCATTACGGACCAGGCGATGTCGTTGAGCTGACCAGTATTGGGGCACGCATCGAGATTGCCGCGTTATATCGGGGGTTGGTATTCGACGAGGGAGATGTAGAATGAGCAAGACCCTTGTTTTTTGGCTTGATGTTGATAACACGTTGCTCTCTAACGATGATGTCAAAGAAGATCTCGATCAACATCTCCAGGTGGAGCTTGGCCCAACGCTCACCAGACGCTTCTGGGAGATATATGAGCAGGTGCGTAAGGAGAAAGATGTCGTTGATATTCCCCTTGCACTCGCTCGCCTGCGCGAAGAAACACCCCTCTCGGCGATGGATGAGCAGACCTATCGCCATGTTCATTCAATCTTTGACAATTACCCGTTCTATGACAGGCTTTATCCCCATACGCTGGAAACGCTCCAACACCTCCGTACTCTGGGGTTAACGGTGATTGTCTCAGATGGGGATCTCTGCTTCCAGGCTGAAAAAATCGTCAATAGCTCCCTGGCGGAGGCGGTTGAGGGACGTGTGCTGCTTTTTATCCATAAACAGCAACACTTGGACGAGATCATGCAACGCTATCCTGCCGACCATTATGTGATGATCGATGATAAACCGGACATCCTCCAGGACGCCAA
>DASTZT010000280.1:0-7740 GCA_035764225.1 Ktedonobacteraceae bacterium | reverse complement strand
AACTCTGGCGCTTTCGTCAGATTCTGGTCACGGCTGAGCGAGATCGGCAGGCCCTGCTGGCAATTGCTGAAAAAAAACCTGCCCCGGTGAGTGCTCCCCGTGCCAGGATTACGGTGCTTCCTCATGGAATCGATCAGGATTATTTTCATGCTTACACTGGCGAGCGTGAGCCAGATACGCTCGTTTTCTCAGGCAAGATGAGTTTTCATGCCAATGTTGCTGGCGTGCTTCATCTTGTCTCGCAGATTATGCCGCTGATCTGGCAGAAGCGTCCAGGCGTCAAGCTAGTCATTGTCGGCAGCAACCCACCTGCCAGCGTTCGTCGCCTGGCTCGCGATCCGCGTATTGAGGTGACCGGTTACGTCACTGATATGAGGTCATATATCGGACGCGCTCAAATTGCCGCCTGTCCATTGCCCTACGCCGTCGGGGTCCAGAATAAGATCCTGGAAGCAATGGCGCTTGGTACTCCTGTTGTGGCCAGCTCACATGCTGCTGCCGGATTACTGGCAAAAGCAGATCAAGATCTGCTGGTTGTCGATGATCCTTCCGCCTTCGCTGATGCCGTGCTCCATCTTTTATCCAACCTCGATCTATGGCAACGCCTTTCGCAAAATGGATTGACGTATATCGCTGCAAATCATAATTGGACGCAAATTGTGAACTATCTCACAGCAATTTATCACGATGTCATGTAGTTTACACAGGCATATACCGGCTTATAGCCATTCCAAAGATGCTTTTAAAAAAAAGGCATTTTTTGTGACAAAAACTGTATTGTTGCGATGTAATTAGTAGAGATAATCACAGCGATCTGCAGGATTAGATTTTTAACGATAACGGGCAATACATATAAGAAGGTTACTTATCTATGCATAATGTACAGCAATCTGGCGATCTTATGCTTGATCTAGTCTCTCCTACAACATTTTCTGAGCTGGTCTCGTTGACCTGTACACCCGATGACTTCATGTCATCTGGTACTGATCTATCGTGGATTTATCAGTTGGCGAAGCGTAGCCTGGATGTTTGTGGAGCGTTGATAGGTTTAATGCTCTTTGCGTTCCTGCTGCCTTTCGTCGCTCTGCTTATTTTATGCGAAGATGGCGGCCCCATTTTTTATCGCCAGACGCGCATTGGTCATCGTGGTCGGCCTTTCACGATTTACAAACTGCGCAGTATGATGGTCAATGCCGATGCCTATCTTGCTCAGCATCCAGAGTTGCTTGATCGCTGGCAGAAAAATGGCAAGTTACACGCGGACCCCCGGATTACGCGGATTGGGAACTTTTTGCGTCGGAGCAGCATTGATGAACTGCCGCAATTATTCAATGTTTTGCGTGGCGAGATGAGCCTTGTCGGTCCACGAGCGATCCAGCCCTCTGAGCTGGCAGCCTTTCAGGAACTGGCTGATCTGCGTCAAATGGTCAAGCCTGGGCTAACCGGCTTATGGCAGGTTAGCGGGCGCTCAACCACTGATTATGAGCAACGCTGTGTCCTGGATTGCACCTATGTGATGGAATGCTCTTTCTGGACCGATATGCAGATATTGCTTAAAACGCTCCCTGTGGTGTTTCACCGTACCGGGGCATATTGATAGTAAGAGAAGATAAACTTATGCAATTGCAACATTATGCCTGGTTGCTGCGGCGTCGGTTATGGCTCATTTTAATTGGTATTGTTTTCTGTACCGGCCTGACTTACGTCATTAGCAGTCATGCGACTCCGACATATGAGGCTTCAGCCCTTATTCAAGTCACAGCGCCTGGGGCTAATAATGCCAGCGATGTTTTCAGTAACCAGGCTCTTGCCGTCAGCGATGCGTTGTTAGTCACCAGCGATGATGTTTTGCAAGCAGCCGCCAAATCGTTACCACATGTCACCGTTGCCCAGCTCAAACAGTCCGTGAGCGCCTCTCCCCTTGACACTACGCAACTGGTTGAAGTGCGAGCGGATGCTGTCACGCCTGATCTGGCGGCGACTGTCGCCAATACCGTGGCTCAGGCATTTATCCAGCATCAGACGATGGTCGAGACGGCACGTTTGCAAGACATCGCCGACCAGATCTCATTGCAATTGACTGCAACAAAGACGCAGATCGATCAGGCTCAAGCAAAGCTTTCCAGCCTCCAACAACAGAATGCCCCTGCCGCGCAGATTGACCAGCAGAATAATCTTTTGAATACCTATCAGTTGAACTACAATAGCTTGTTGGGGAGTTATAACGACATTCAGCTCCAGAAAGCGGCGACGGCACGTAGTCTGACGATTGTGCAATCTGCGACGCCGCCCGTGCAGCCTCTCGGCTCTCGCATCTGGCTCAATACGGCCATCGCCGCGGCTATGAGTCTGTTGCTGATGGTCGTGCTCGTGTTGCTGCTGGATTGGGCCGACATGACGATCAAAACGCCGGAAGATGTGGCTCGTTTAGCGTTGCTTGAACCGCTGGGCAGTGTGCCATTTTGTACAGACGGCTCGTTCTTGCACTCTGCTTCAGAGCCGTCAGGGAACGATCATCGATTGGAGCGAGCTTTCGCCATTATTGCGACCAGTTTTAACGCATTAAATACGGGTCAACATTCTCTGCTGATTACCAGCCTGCGTCCGCAAACTGGAACCAGTACCATCGCTGCTCAGCTAGCTATTGCGCTGGCTCAGTCAGGGACGCGCGTGCTGCTGATCGATGCGCATATCCAGCGCCCGGCGCTCCACCAGATCTTCCATCTCTCAAATGAGAAGGGATTGGTGAATAGCGTGGGTGATGTTCACTTCCTGAAAAAACGGCCTGACATGATCTCTGCCTGGCTGGACCAGTGGATGACCGGTATTCCGCGTCTCTGGGTGCTCCCTGTTGGCAAGGTGACAGGCAGTTCTATCGCGACTCTACGTTCTCTGGAACTGCGCAAGCTTGTGAGCTGGTTATTGCAGAAGCAAGAATCCCCCTCCGACCATAGAGTATTCTCTCCGGTCGATATCATCATTTTTGATACACCCGCTCTAGAGGAGGAGGCTGATACGGTGGTGCTGGCTCCGTTGTGTGATAGTTCTCTGCTGGTGATTGAAGCGGGGAAAGAGGGTAAAGAAGCCGTCAGAAAAGCGCAGATGACGTTGCAACGGCTGGGTACGCCTGTTCTTGGTGTGATCGTCAACCGTCAGAAGGCTTCGCATCGGTCCTATCTGTATATCAATCAACCTCAGCAAGGAATGGTGCCTGCGGAGGCTCTACCTTCAGCGCAGGCGGCTGTCAAATATCCTTTATTGGAAGTGCAGACCCTGCCTTTGCGTGCTATCCCGAAAACTCCTGGCGCAAACCATCTCACTCCGAACGAAGATCAAGGCAGAAGCTGGCGATGAATGGTAGAGCTATGAATCAGGCTGCTCAAGAGAAAAACGCTTTTCAGCAGTGGCGGCATGTGCTGGCTGATTACTGCGAATGGCCTGTATCATCGTGGCGACAGGTTGCTTTGCTAATCGTTTTCGCCTTGCTTTTGGTTTTGGTAGTAGCAGGCTGTACAGGAAATTTTTCGCCTTTTGTCACCGTTGCCTTGCTGGGATGTCTGACTATTGCGGCTGTCGCGGTGGCTCGTCCTCAATTGGCTCTCTGGCTGATTTTTCTAGGGGCAGGCTTGCCATCGCTGCTTGTCCCGTTGCCAGGGCATACGCTGCGTCCAATCGAGGGGGCGCTGGTACTGGCACTTGCTATTGTGATCCTGCGTCGCCCAACCATGCGCTTCCGTTTGCCCCATCTGCTGATGTTGCTTTTTCTGCTGATCGCTCTCATTTCCTTTATCCATGTACCCGCCCGCTCAAGCGGTCTGGATTCTTATGGCGCTGATAAACGGCTCTTTGATGTATCTCTGCTTGTAATCGCTTTTTTCTGTGGCACTTTGCTGATGAACTATGTGAAAGATATCTCTGGCTTCTTTTCCATAGCCTTACTATGTAATCTGCCCTTCTGCCTGATTGGCCTGGCGCAGTGGCTCGGTATACATATGCCTGCCTTGCTGGTACCCAGTCAGGCCGTAGAAGTGCTGCAAGAAGGCCGTTTGAGCGGCCCTGCCGATTCTCCAACGACATTTGCTTTCTATCTGATCAATCTCTTCTGTCTTGCGCTTGCCTGCTGGCTGCTCGGCACGCGTCGCCGTGATCGTGTTATCGGAGCCATGATGACAATCGTTACCGCTATCAGTCTGATCGGCTCTGGAACACGTAGCGCGGTGGGAGCCGCGCTTCTGGTTGTGATAGTCGCGCTGTTGATTAATCGCCGTCTTCGCTTGCTGCTGCTTGCTGCTTTCCTGGTAGGCATTGCGGGAATTTTCTTCTCCGGTCAAATTCTCGGCAAGTTTACCCATGATCCCTACTCGATCTCTAATCGACTCTTGCTCTGGCAAGATGCATTGAAGCTCATCTGGTCGAATCCCTGGATCGGCATTGGCATGCAACAGTTTCCTGTCTATTATGCTAAGCTAACCGTTGGATTGGCAGCTCGCCTTAACCCAGCCGGGATCAGCGTGCATAACCAGTACCTGGAGCTGGCGCTTGAAAGTGGGATGAGCTGGCTGCTCATAGCCCTATGCTTGCTGATAAGCATTGTCTTTGCCTGCTGGAAAGTCTATCGCATCGCCCGGCGCAGGCACCAGCTTCTTCTGCTAGCGACTATCGGCATGATTCTGGCTAACCTGGTAATTAGCATGGTAGATGTTCCCCTCGATAAACCAGAAGGTGGCGTGATCCTTTTTCTCGTAGCTGGTCTGGCTCTAGGGTGTGTAGAGCTTATTCGTAAAGGCGGCAATGCAGAATCTGCCGCCCGTTCTGGAGGCTCGATCCCATTTTCTCAATTACCTGCCATCAGCCCCACAGGTGTTGGTGGAGGACTCTATGAGGCTGGACGGTATCTGCCAACCCCTGGACGGTTGCGTAGCTATCAGACAACCATGCCTTTACCAAAGCTGGTGCTTCCCAAAGAAGAGAATAGTGCAGCGCCCAGCGCGAGAAAAAGTAGTTTCTCGGTCATCATTCAGTTGATCTCGTGGGGCATTGCGATCCCGATTATCTTTCCGACTACGGCCCTTTTAACGCACTATCTCCAACCTGTTCAATATGGCGAGTATAGCTTCACTTTGCCTTTTCTGGCGATTTGTGCGCTCGGTACGTTTACCGGGATGGACCCATTGCTCGTGCGACGCTTGAGCCGACAAAAGCGCAGTGCATGGAACTCGACGTTGAGCCAAACGGCTGGTGCGCGCCTCTGCACCACGATTGTCGTTTCGTTGATCGCTGCATGCGTCGCTTTCCTGCTTCCCGTTAGCGCGGAACAGCGAATACTGCTATGGCTTGGCATCGGTACGCTGATCTTCAGCTATTCCTTTAATTGTGTGCGTGGCGTCTATGAGAGTGGATTTATGGCGGAGCAAAATGTGGCCGTCGTTGCTCTGCTCAGCACCCTCAATCGTGTGATGACCGCCGCGTTAATTGTCGTTGCTGTGCTCTCACGCCTCCCATTGATCCAGACCTATATTCTTATTGCTTATTCTGATTTACCTTTCTTTCTAGTACTGGTCTTGTTGGCACGCAAGCGTTTCCAGATGCGCATACATATCAGCCTGCCATATATCCGCCAGGTGCTGCGCGAGAGCTTTGCGATTACCGGGCATGATGCGCTGGCGCTGTTCTCAGGGCAGATTGATCTCCTGTTGTTGTTGCCACTGGCTGGACCATTAAGCGTCGGTATCTATGCATTAGCGATGCGCATCACCGATCCGCTGCTGAATCTGGCGTTTGCCTATGTGAATGGCCTATTTCCCTTTCTCTGTACGAAGTTTGAACAGGGGCGAGCGGAGTTTGCAGCGCTTTATCGTGAGGCTACACGCCTGATGGCTCTCGCTATTATTCCTCTAGCTATATTCGTAAGTGTGGAGGCTCCTGCTATTATTGGCCTACTAGGTGGTGAGCGTTTCGTTGCTGCGGTGCCTGCTACCCGTCTCTTGATGTGGTCAATTACGCTCTCCTTTTTCGGTTGTCTGGCCTTGCAGACGAACATGGCTGCGAACCAGGAACGGCGTATTCCTTATATCACGGCAATCTCTCTGTGTACGAATATTCTGGCAAACGTATTGCTTATTCCGCTCTGGCAGACGACCGGGGCCGCGCTTGCGGCGCTCTTGTGCGAACTCGTCGGGCTTTGTCTCTTCTCTTTGCTGCTTGTTCGTCATGTCCAGCTATCGGCCATAGTGCTCGTTATATTCCAGGTCGTGCTGGGGAATGTTCCGGGGATGCTATTTCTGCTCTGGCAACAAAATATGCCTATGTTCTATCTCGTGCCCGCCTTTGGCCTCATCACTATTGCTGGTTGTTTTGCTACTCATGCTCTTTCTCTCAAAGATATTGAGGTGGCTCGTCGTCTTCTGGTGGCTCGTCGCGGAAAATATGCTTCGAATCAAGCTGATAAAGAAGGTGATCTCTATGCAAAATATCAATAATCAAACCGCAACTCTTCCTATAGATAGAAACACGGAAAGCTATGCTGAAGAGGCAATGCTCTCTGCTCCTATGCAACATCTGCCTGATATGTCTTTATTGACCGAAGAAGAACGTCAGCAAATCCTGGTGGACTGGAATGCCACGACGCGAGCATATCCTCTTGAGGGCCGTCTCCATCAGTTGATTGAGGCGCAAGTTGAGTACACGCCCGATAGTCTCGCGGTGCTTTTTGAAGATATGTCACTGACCTATCAGGAGCTAAACAGACGAGCCAATCAGCTTGCCTGCTATCTGCAGGGTCTGGGCGTGGGGCCAGATGTGCTGGTCGGCGTCTATATGGAACGTTCGCTGGAAATGGTCATCGGGTTATTGGGTATCCTGAAAGCGGGAGGGGCCTATGTGCCGCTTGATCCGACGTATCCCTCCGAACGTCTCGCTTTTATGTTAGAGGATCTTGCCTCAGATGCCACGACCCGACAACTTGTTCTGTTGACTCAATCTCACCTGCTCGCGCGACTGCCTGCTAATAGCGCCTCTGTGCTCTGCCTGGATGCCGATTGGGGGCGGCTCGCGCAAGAGGAGACGGCTAATCCTGCCTGTGTGACTACCGCCGCTCACCTGGCTTACGTCATCTATACCTCCGGTTCCACCGGCAAACCCAAAGGGGCGATGAATACCCATCGTGGTATCTGTAACCGCCTGCTCTGGATGCAGGAAGCCTATCAACTCACTGAAACCGATGCGGTGTTGCAAAAGACACCTTTTAGTTTTGATGTCTCGGTCTGGGAATTCTTCTGGCCTTTACTGGCAGGAGCTCGCCTGGTGATAGCGCGTCCTGAAGGCCATAAAGATAGCGCTTATCTGCTCGCTACCATTTGGCAACAGCAAATCACAACGCTACATTTTGTGCCTTCGATGCTCCAGGTTTTTTTGGAGGAGCCAGGACTCGAAGAGTGCTCCAGTCTGCGACAGGTGATGTGTAGCGGCGAGTCGCTCTCCTATGAGTTGCAGCAACGCTTTTTCGCGCGTCATCCTGCTGCTTTGCATAATCTCTACGGCCCGACCGAAGCAGCTATCGATGTCACCTTCTGGGCCTGTCAGCGCAATAGTGAGCGTCATATTGTGCCTATCGGGCGTCCCATCGCCAATACGCAGTTGTATATTCTTAACAGCGATGGTCAACCGGTTCCTGTGGGAGAGCGAGGCGAGCTGTATATTGGCGGTGTTGGCGTGGCGCGTGGCTACCTCAATCGTCCAGAG
>DASTZT010000279.1:0-9218 GCA_035764225.1 Ktedonobacteraceae bacterium | reverse complement strand
GGGCAAGGGGCGGTGATGGGATGGGATGGGGCCTCGCGCTTGCCCTGCTGGGTGAGGTCCTGCTCATCAATCGAGTTCCGCTTTCGGGTCACGCAGCATTAGTTCTAGCACGGCCTTACGCGGATCGAGTCCTTCGAAGAGCACCAGGCTGAGCTGTTGCGCAATGGGCATATCGACGTTGTAGCGAGCAGCAAGCTGGAGGGCTGCCCGCGTGGTCCAGACGCCTTCCGCTACCGAATGGGTGGAGTGGAGAATGTCATCGAGCTTTTCGCCCGCAGCCAGGCGACGGCCCAACTGCTGATTGCGGCTCAACGGACTGGCGCAGGTAGCGATCAGATCTCCGATCCCCGCCAGGCCCGCGAAGGTGAGCGGATTGGCTCCGGCAGCAATGCCCAGCCGCGAAATCTCCGCCAGGCCACGCGCAATAAAGGCCGCCTTCGCATTCTCGCCATAGCCCAGGCCATCATTGATGCCCGCGCCTATCGCGATAATATTTTTGAATGCGCCCCCCAGCTCGACTCCGGCCATATCGCAGGAAGTGTAGACGCGGAACGAAGAAGCGGTGAGCAGATCGCGCACATGGATCGCGATCTCCGTATCGGTGGCTGCCACCACTGCGGCGGTCGGCTTCTCCTGCGCCACCTCACGCGAAAGATTCGGCCCGCTCAACGTCGCAATGCGCCCCTGCAACTCCGGCAGTTCCTCCGCAATAATCTCGCTCATACGCTTCAGCGTGCCAATCTCCACCCCCTTGCTTGCCGAGACCAGAATAGTTTCCCGCCCCGCATAGCGAGCGAGCAGCCGTAGATTTTCCCGCATACGCTGCGACGGGGTGACGAGGATCAGGAAATCTTTGTGCTGCACCGCCTCCGTCAGATTGGCAGTCACCTGCAACGTATCGGGGAAGCGGAAGCCGGGCAGGAACATGTTATTCTCGCGTGCTTGCTGCATCTCGGCTGCGCGAGCGGGCTGATGGTCCCAAAGGATCGTCGCAACGCCCTTCTTTGCGAGCAATAGGGCCAGCGTCGTTCCCCAAGCGCCGCAGCCAATAACGCCAACAGATGCCATATAATCTCTCTCCTCCGCTATTTTCTCTCACCAGGGCAGGGGCAAAGCACCAGCCTTGAAATCCAGCCGACCAACGCCGCTGCCGCGTCTAGCTCTCGCTCAGGTCGGCTGCAAGGAAGGCCCCTACAGCTTATTTTTCTGCGGGACTGCGATGTTCGGCCTGGGGAGCAATTGTCTCCTGGTACACACATGGCTTCAGGATGCCAATATAGGGCAGGTTGCGGTAGCGTTGAGCGTAATCCAGCCCGTAGCCAACCACGAAACGATCTGGGATGCTGAAGCCGATATAATCAAGCTCGATCTGTTTGCCGCGCTCTCGTTCCTTATTAAGGAGAGCACACACGCGCAAACTGAGTGGATTGCGCCGTTGCAGCATATCGATCAAATAATGCAAAGTGAGGCCGCTATCGATAATATCTTCAATAATCAGCACATGCTTCTGGTTGATCGGTCCCTCCAGGTCTTTGATGATGCGCACAATCCCGCTTGAGCGCGTGGCATCCCCATAGCTAGCAACCGCCATATAATCGATCTCCAGCGGGAGCTGGATAGAGCGTGCCAGGTCCGCGATAAAGGGAACCGCGCCCTTCAACGTCCCTAGCAGCAGCAGATTCTTCCCCTCATAATCGCGCGTAATCTGCTCCCCCAGTTCTCCCACCTTCGCTCCCAGCTGTTCCTCCGTAATTAATACCGCCTCAATATCATCTTGCATCATAATCTCCTCAAATTCGTACCGACCGATTTGGCGTATCCGTCGTACCGACCCGATTTATCGCGTCCAATTGATTGAGCGTCCATCCACAAAAGGAGCAGTGTATAGGCGATAAATCGGACGCGCTGAAGCGGGTCGGTACGAAGTTAGGCATCGCGTCCAATTGATTGAGCGTCCTTCCCCAACGAATGCCATCCCAGCAGGGCAAGCGCAAGGCCCCATCCTCCCCTCGTCCACCGCCCCTTGCCCCTACCCACATTCCCCAACCAACCGGAACCCGCAACGGATCGCACCGGCTGTAGGGGCAAGGGGAGGGGCTGGCGGGGATTCGGGGGCCTCGCGCTTGCCCTGCTGGGGATACGGAGCTTGCCCAATCGTCAGCAAATACGCCCTTCATTGCCCACCTCCCGATCCAACCAGAGACAAACGGACAATAGTGCTTGTCTGCTCGGTCAATTTTGCGCGATCATCGACATGGACGCCTGCTAGCCAGAGACAGTGAGCCTGCGCGAAGAAGAGCGGAATGTTGGCCCGCTCGTCTCGTGGGATATGGGCGTCGATCAGCACATCCTGCACCTTCTTCTCATGGACCATCCCCAACGGACGCATCCGGTCGCCTGCACAACGGGTACGCACGCGCAATAGAGCGCCTGCCACTTCACCATCGACATATACTACATAACGAGCGAGAGGCAGAATCGTCCACACTTTGTCCCAATCTTTTTGCCGTAGCGCCTCCCTGACTGCCTGCAACGCCTCATCAGGCACCAGCTCGGCCACTGCGACCCAGGGCGTGCCTGGAACCGCGACCCGACCAGGAACGGACAATGCCACTTCAGCAGGCTCCATCAATTGCGCCTGGGCAGGGGCCTGTTGCCGGTCGGTACGCTCGCAGCATACCATATCGCCGCGACGTAAGAGCTGCAAGCGTTGCGGAAGGTGCAAGGTCAACGTTTCACCGCTGCCCTGCCTGCGTAACACCTCCTCGATCAGCTCAAAGTGGCGCAGTTCGAGCGGCGATTGCCCATCACAGAGCTGAGCCGTCACGCGCCGCAAGAGGTGCCGTTGCAGGCTGAGCGGCAATGCCAGCAAAGGAGCCAGACGCACCTCTATTCTGTCGGGTTGTTCGTCTGCTACCACTGTGGACCAGTGCAGCTCGACCTGGGTCGCCAGCCACTCGGCATCGACCCGCATCACCTCAGCGTTGCGCACCAGCGTCTCGCGAATGCCCGCGTTCATCGTTTCCAGCAAAGGCACCAGCTCGTGGCGAATACGGTTGCGCAGGAAGCGGGGATCGCTGTTGCTCAAGTCTTCCAGAGGTGCGAGATGGTGAGCCTGGCAATAGGCGACGGTATCGGCGTGGCTCACGGAGAGCAGAGGGCGGATGATATCCTGTTGGCGAGCTTGTAGGCCAACCATCGCGCCAATCCCGCCGCCACGCAGCAGGTGCAGCAGCAGCGTCTCCACCTGGTCATCCTTATGGTGAGCTACCGCGATAGGCTGCCCCTGAGCCACCTCGCGTAGAAAGCGATACCGCGCTATGCGTGAAGCCTCCTCCAGCGAGCGTTGTTGCGCCCGTGCCAGTTCCGGCACATCGACCCGCCCGACGGTACAGGGCAATCCCCATGCCTGGGCGAGCTGAGCAACGGCTACCGCCTCTTGTACGCTCGCCTCGCCCCGGAGTTGATGGTCCAGGTGGGCAACGTGTAACTGCACAGAAGGGAAATGCTTGCCGGGGCCGCAGAGGCGCAACAACAGGTGCAACAGGCAGAGCGAATCGGCTCCCCCTGAGACGGCCACCACCACCACGCCCTGATCTGGCAAGAGATGATGTTGCTCAATATAGGCGGTTACAGTCTCTAACATGTTTGCGCTTTATTGCTATAGTATGATACGATATAGGCCAATTATAGCATCCGTTGGCTAGCCTTCCTTGCAGCCGACCTGAGCTTCGTAGGGATCAGCTTACGCACAGGAACGAATCATGCCGCCTCTCTTGTGGCGACGTGGTTCACCGCGTCCGCTTCAGCGCCGCGTGGGGCCGATGGGCGATAAATCGGACGGCATAAATGTCGTCGCCACAGAGGACATTGGTCGGCTGAATAACAAGTTGGTGGTCAGTTCGTTTGAACGTTGTTGCAGGGGTAAGCAGAAATTATGGGACTTCGTAAAATCATCACCGCAGAAAATCCGATCTTGCGTCAGAAAGCCAAAAAAGTACACCGTTTCGATCAATCGTTGCAGAAGCTCGTCGATGACATGTTCGAGACGATGCACGAAGCTCACGGCGTCGGCCTGGCAGCGCCGCAGATCGCGCTCTCCATTCGTCTATTTGTAGCTGAGTATGAAGATCGCAAGGTAGCTGTATTCAACCCGGAGATCGTCAAGGCCGAAGGGGAAGAGATAGGGACCGAGGGCTGCCTGAGCATCCCCGGCTATGTCGGTGAAAATATTCGACGGGCTGCCAAAGTGCTGGTGAAGGGTCAGGATGTGCGCGGCAAGCCCATTCGTGTTCCTGCGGAGGGCTGGTTTGCGCGTGTGCTCCAGCACGAAATCGATCATCTCGATGGCGTCCTCTTCCTCGACCGCCTGGACAGTCCCGAAGACCTGCGCGAGGTGAGTGACGACGAAATTATAGAGGAAGCTGCGGTCATCGAACAATAGGAGCAAAGTTTTGGCTCTCCTATCTTTGCGGGAGAGCCATTTTTTGTGCAACCTGAGCCAGATTATAACTTTTGCTGTCTTCTCACCATCGACACATGCTGACTGCCGAGGGCGCGCTGGCATCCGGGGCACAAATAGAAGCCTTCGTCGCGATAAAGCAGCTCGCTCACAGGGAAATAGAGGTAACAGATACCGCAGCGGCTGGCATCCGGCTGACTGGCAATCAGGCGGTCACGCTCAAACAGTTCGCGCAACGACAGCACCATCTGCTCAAAACTGAACTGCCCGCTGTAGCCTCTTTCAACCCCTGAGGAGCCGACCATTGGCAGAGCGCCCGTCATATTATTAGAACGAGCCTCGCGCCGATTAGTAAAGAAGTTCCCGCCAGCTTCATTCCCCGAACCAGATGTATGATGATTGCTCAAAGCAACTCACTCCCAACATTCATTAGGGCCAACACTTCAACAATTATACCTTTGTAAGTTATGTAAATCAAGTAGGGGTGTCCTCTTAATTTAGGCAAAAAAACGTGTCAGAAATCGCGCGTCCAACGCGATATATCAGAAACTCCCTGGTGGGAATGATGCATATTATGTATACTAGCAAAATGAGGAAAAGGAATTGCCATGCTTTTACAAGCTGAACAAGAAGTGTGCAGGCCTTCATTGAGGGATGCAAACGCCCCCTTCGACACGATGCTAGCAGCAGAGCAGGCACAGCTTGTACGTTTCTGCGCCTATCTCACAGGCAAGCCAGATGTCGCCCAGGATCTTGCCCAGGAAACCCTGTTTGAGGCATGGAAAAACCGCCATAAGCTTTACCAGCATGAGACCTTCAGCCTATGGCTACGAGCGATTGCCCGCAACGTCTGTTTGCGTTGGGGCCGTAGCCATCGTCGCGATCTAGCCCATCTTGCCCCGAACAGCCCTTACGCCGACGAAGCCGAGCCGAGCATTGAAGATCTGGCCGTCGATGATTACAACCTGGAGATTGCCTTAGAGCGCGACGAGCTGGTCCAATTGCTAGATCGCGCCTTAGCCCTGCTCCCTCCGGTGACGCGCGATGTATTGGTGGAACGCTATATCCGCGAATCCTCCTATGCTGAAATTGCCGCACGCCTCGGCTTAAGCGAAGACGCCCTGGCTCAGCGACTGCATCGCGGCAAAATCGCCCTGCGTCGCATCATCAGCACGCACATGAGCGAAGAAGCTGCCGCCTATGGCTTTTCCTCCTCCGAGGCGGATAAGCCCGAAGAAGAGACGCGCATCTGGTGCCCTATGTGCGGCCAAACGAAGCTCACCAGATATTGCGAGCCGCCAACTGGACACCTCGGCTTCACCTGCTCTCAATGCGGACACATCGCTTCCGCTCCCAACCCGCAACTCTGGAGCGGCGTCAGTAGCCCAAAATCCATCCTGGGACGCCAACTCGTCTGGCTAGAAGACTACTACTGGCAAGCCATCGACAAAAAAACTGGAACATGTTTCATCTGTGGACAGGTCACGCACGCCAGAATTTGCCAACCACAGGATATTCCAGAGCAGTTCTACCAGCGAGGCAGACAAGCCTTTCACGGCGTCTACATCGTCTGCGCCAGTTGCCATCGTGAAGAGATCAACCCGCTTTCCCATCTCACGCTCGACACAGCAGCAGGACAGCAGTTCTGGCGCAAGCATCCACGCATGCGCTGGCTCCCTGAACGCCAGATAGAATACGCCAATCAGCCTGCCCTCCTGACCAGCTTCCAGAGCGTGACCGATGCTGCCAGGCTCAATGTGATTTTTCAGCGTGAAACTCTTCAGCTTCTCGACTTCAACGAAGATAACGGTTAACTACAGTTACATCACAATCTATACCTATATAAAGGAATATCTCGGATGATGATAAAAACATTGCGTCAGCGTAACTTTGCGCTCCTCTGGCTCGGCGGCATGATTTCTCAGACTGGCGACTGGCTGCTTATCATCGGGCTTCCAGTCTACGTCTACGCACAGACCGGTTCCGCGCTCGCCACCAGCTTTACCCTCATCTCCGGCTTTATCCCCGGCATCCTCTTTGGCTCGATTGCAGGCATCTTCGCGGATCGCTGGAACCGCAAGTGGACCCTCATCATCAGCAACCTGCTATTAGCCATCAGCTTGCTGCCTTTACTGCTGGTCCACTCCAAGTCCACCCTCTGGATCGTCTACATCGTCCTTTTCTTTAGCTCGCTCGTCGAGCAGATCGTATCGCCTGCCGAAAACGCCCTGCTCCCCAGCCTGGTAAGCGAGGAGACGCTCGTCTCCGCCAACTCTCTCATCTCCGTCAGCTCCAACGCCTCGCGCCTGATCGGAGCTGCCCTCGGCGGTATCGTGCTTGGTTTGCTAGGGCTAAGCGGCGCGGTTCTGCTCGACATCCTCTCCTTCCTGCTCGTCAGCGTCTTAATCATCTTTATCAACGTCCCCTCCCTTTCAGGCGGTCTGAGCTTCGTAGGGACTCGCTTTAGCGCGTCCAGTGGCGTTGGCCGTCTGGATAGCAAGGCGACAAAAGCCGAGCCATCACAAAACGAGCAGCGTTCAGCAACCGCCCGCGCCTCATGGAAACGCTTTGTGGAAGAATGGTTAGAAGGGTTAAGGCTCATCTATCGGCAGCGCACCCTCGCTATCCTGCTGATTGCTTTCGCGCTCACGGGCATAGGTGAAGGCATCTTCGGCGTCTTGCTGGTTGTTTTCGTCAAGCAAGTATTGGGAGGAGATGCCGTCGTGTATGGCTCGCTGCTCGCGGTCCAGGCCATCGGTAGCCTCGCTGGTGGGCTTGCCATCAGCCAGCTAGGGAACCGCCTGCCACCATTGCGCCTTGCTGGTGTCGGTCTATTCTGCTTTGGCGTTGTTGACCTCCTCATCGTCGATCTGCCCCTTGTTGTGCATGGCCTGCTGATCGTCTTTCTGCTCTTCATCCTGGTCGGGCTACCAGGAACAGCCGGGCTGGTCGGACTCAACACCTCGCTCCAGCTCCTGGTCGAGGACAATTTGCGGGGTCGTATCTTCGCATCGTTCCTGGCATCCAGAACGGCTCTCATGCTCGTCGGCATGGTCCTGGCTGGCACACTGGGAGATCGCCTCGGCTCCGTACTCATGCTCAACGCACAGGGTGGCATGTACGTCATCTCCGGCCTGCTCGTGCTCTTCACGCTCTGGCGCGTCGTAGCAGGCAAGCAAGCCAAAGCCGAGCTGCTCGCTTCGCAATAACCGACCTTTCAAGCCATGTAGAGCCTGTCTCTATTCCATACGTGTGGGAGAGCCTGAATAACAATCATAGGCGAAGTGTTTTGCTTTATCCAGTAAAATATTGCCAGAGCACTTTGCCATCGCTGACCCGCAAAACATCCATCGTGCCATTGAATTGACGCAGGTAGAGCAGGCCATCAGCGATCTGTGGCTCCCAGAGAATAGCATCTGAAGCGGTGAAGTGCCAGAGCAACATGGCATCACTGCTACGCCACGCCGAAACCAAAACCCCATTCTCGTCCAGGAAGAACACTCCATTCATCACCATGAGGTTGAATTTAGGTACCTCAATGATGCGTTGCCAGAGTAACGCGCCGTTTTGTGTGCTCAAAGCAAAAGCCATCTTATTTGGCGTAAAATACAGCACATTCGTTCCTTGTACATATGGCCCAGAGGCGATATCACCTGTTTGTCGTTGCCACAACAAAGAGCCATCCTCACCCCTCAAAGCTTGTATCATTCCGTTTGTCGTACTCAGATAAATCATCCCGTTTTGCGCAGTCCAGGCCCGTAGACCGGAAGCGTTGGCAAGCGATTGCCAGAGCAAACGACCGTCAGCGATGCTGCGAGCTTGCAGGCCGTGCTGTGCCGTCGCAAAGTAGATGGTCTGTCCCTCGACAGATGGCACCCAATCGTCGAGGCTCTGATAACGGAAAATCTCAGAACCGTCGCTCGCCCGCAGCACATGCGTCAGCGAATCCGCTGTGCGAATAGCGGCAATCCCATGAGCCACAGCCAAAAAGCTATCCATTGGCGATGGGTTTTGATGTGCAAAGTGCCAGAGAACACGTCCGTCGCTTGCTCGTAGCGCAAAAACCGTGCCATCATCTGCTTGAGTATTGGCATAGACCACCCCATCGCTCACCAATAGGGAGTAAGGGCCAAAGGGTGGTAATTGACTGGCCCAGAGTAGTACACCATCGTTTGCCCGATAGGCCTCTACCGCCCCTGTAGCACTGGAAATGCTGGTAAAGAATAACTTACCATCGGCAGCAACCAGATGGAGATTTGTACCCGATGGCGCTCTATGCTGCCACAAGAGCTTCCCATCGCTTGACCGCCTGGCGCTAATAATGCCATCGCCTGAGTTAATATAGGTTACTTGATGGTCAATTGCCATATCTACAACTCTCGCCCTATCTACAATCAGAGCCGGGTGTGATGGCGTTGATAATGGAACATGCTGACTGCGCTTTGCTGTAGATAGGATATCTGATTGGAGCATCAGTGGCATCACAAGCATGCTGACGATACAGATAAGCAGGGCAAAGATCGGCGAGATGCGCACTGAAAAAGCTCTTTTTTGTGTGAGCCTCAGCACGATCCGCTGGAAGGTGCGTCTCACCTTCTCATCTGGCGGATCGAGGTCCACAATCTCGACATCGCTTGTGCGTTCTAAATCATCCATAAGGTTTTCCCATAATTTCCAACATAAAAAGCTTTCTAAATTCTATATACCTTCATACCTATTATATTAGGAAATGTCTGAGGAAAGTAATCAAATGGAC
>DASTZT010000278.1:0-3117 GCA_035764225.1 Ktedonobacteraceae bacterium | reverse complement strand
GCAGGAGAAAAACCCTGGTCGTCTGTTGGTCGTGTCACAGAAACATCCATGCTGGACGACCTGTGATGAAGCCTCAAACATGAAGCGTGTGTGAACGGAGAGCCGGATGCGCGGAAAGCGCGCACGTCCGGTTCGGGAAGGAGCGGATGGAAACGTGCCGCAAGGCAACGCGCCAGCCGCCTACTTCACAACATCCTGGCAAAAGCACTCGCGTCTGTTGAAGGTACCGCAGGGCATGCGGAAACCTGCACACCATCGGATGTGTGAACGCTTCTGGATAGCTTGCCTCTACTGGCTCTCTCGCAGGGGAGAGTGAGCAAGCGGGCTAGAGGAAAGAAGAATCCCCCGAAAGCGGGGGAGTGTCAATTAGTATTAAGCCAGTAATGGTATTCTGGAAATAGCCTTATACTACTTCTTAAGAAGTTGTAACAATGTCGTTACTGAATTCAGTAGTAGTAGTATGATGTATCGCGGCGGATATCCTTCACATCCCGTCAGGAATATCTGCTGGGACAGGCATTTTTACTGTGGTGCGTAGATAGATAGAGGAATGGAATATGAGGATAGCACAAATCGCGCCTCCCTGGATCTCTATTCCGCCCAAAAATTATGGTGGGACAGAGAATGTTCTTCATCATCTCATCGAAGAGCAAGTCGCACAGGGACACCATGTGACCTTAATCGCGCCCGGCGATGCGAACACATCGGCTAAGCAGGTGCCCTTTTTCCCCAAATCGCTAATTGAAGATGGAACTCCCTGGCAAGCTCACCTGAAAGCCTATTACCATCTGTTTAAGGCAGTGGAGTATGTGAAGCAGCATCGCTTTGACATCGTTCACGCCCATCTCTCATCAACGACAGATATGTATCTGTTACCTTTGCTGGCCTCCCTCCACACTCCCCATGTAACCACTCTCCACAGCCACTTTCCTTTTGACAACAATATCGGTACCTGGGTTGGTGATGCCGATCAATATTTCATGGAGTGGGCACCCTCAGTTCCCCTGGTTGCCATCAGTGAATGCGCTCGCGCGCAGGAGACGCTGCCGGTGAAATTTGTGGGGGTGGTGCATCATGGCGTGCCTATGGAGGCCTATCGCCCCGATGATCACCGGATAGAGGATTTTTTTCTCTGGATAGGACGGTTTGTACCGGAGAAAGGGGCGCATCTGGCTATTGAAGTCGCAAAACGCTGTAACGCACGGTTGCTGTTAGCGGGAACGATTGATCGCTACGTTGATGCCTCGGTGCGCTATTTCCAGCAGGTCGTCAAACCATGCATCGATGATGCCCAGATTTGCTATCTCGGCCCGGTCAATAAGGAGCAGAAAACGGACCTCTTCAGCCGCGCTCGTTGCTTCCTTAATCCCATCGAGTGGGAAGAGCCATTTGGGATGGTGATGATCGAAGCAATGGCACACGGCTGTCCGGTCATCTCCTTCCCGCGTGGAGCCGCCCCGGAGATCATTGCACACGGCAAAAGCGGTTTTCTCGTACGCAATGTTGACGAGATGATCCAGCACATTGCACGCCTTGACGAGCTTGACCGCAAGCAGGTGCGTCAGCATGCCGAATGCCATTTCTCGGCCCGCGTCATGGTTGAAAATTACATTCATGTCTATAAGAAGGTGCTATTGCTGCATCGTGGCTCTCTCGCCTCGCGCTTCTCCGAAGCCGTAGCCCTCGCACCTTAGCCTGGGGCATTTTTAGGGATGCTCAGTTCGCCAGTAGCCTACCTGGCTTGGGCATTCCTACTTTGAGGAGTCTTCGCCTTGAGTTTGCGGCCAAGACAAGATAAAGTGCGTTGTTGGTCCTGCCTCCGTCCGAACCGTGAGCCTGCCATGATGGATATGAGCAATGCGCTCAGCGAGATAAAGTCCCAGACCAATTCCTTTGGACTGCGTTCCTTTGGCAAAAGGCAAAAAGAGCGTGGCCAGCAGTTCTGGTGGGATGGGCGGTCCCTGATTGCTCACTGTGATCTGCACCCAGAGTTCATGGCCGTGATGCTCTTCTCCCACTGTAACCTTAATACCTGTACCGGGAGCGGCGTGTGTCGTAGCATTGGACAAGAGATTTTCAAGCACCTGTTGAATACGGTCCCGGTCAGCAGTGGCAATCAAGTGGTCTGGAGCCTGTACCTCAATGGGATGCTGGGCTGTGCTCCAGATTGGCACCACCTCCCAAAGCATTTTCACCAAATCAACGGTCTGTAACTGAAGGGCGAAGATCCCTTGTCTGAGTCGTGCAACATCGAGCAGATCAGTCACCAAATGCTTTAACCGCATCACGATCCGGTTCATAGCGATTAACTCCGGCTCGTAAATAGTGTGGCCTTCGCGCTGTGCCCGCCTTTGCATAAGATCCAGCCGCGCTTTGAGAGGCGTGAGGTAATTGCCCAAATCGTGAGCCATCACCATCAGAAGCTCCTCAGCAGCCTGATGTTGCCCATGCGCCACTGCCTCGTGCATCTGCTGTTCCACCAGTTCAGCGCGATGAATGATGACGCCGATCCAATGGGTAATCGCTTCCAAAAAATGCAGGTCGTCTCGTGCAAAATGAGAGGAGGCACTGGAAGAGACCAGTACCACACCTCGAAGCATGCCATCTACATACAAAGGAACCAGGATCTCTGACTTAATTCCCAAATCCTCTTTTATCTCCGTCAACTCAGCAGGATCACGATGCGCTTGCCCAGTCCAATAGGGCTGACCAGTCAGGTAAGTCTCGACAGCACGCCCCCCTGCTGAGAGGGGCAGATGATCTAAACCAATGTCTTTTTCTTTGGTTCCCATTGGCGTCTCGCTGGTTCCATACGCAATGAGGCTTTGGGTGGCGTGATCGTAGAGAAAGGTATCCACTTTTTCTGCATGAAGCGCCTGTGTCACAAGTTGAGCAGTCTGATGGAGCGTCTCACCAACATCGGTTGCTGGCAGTTCAAGCAACCGCTGCAAGGCGTGCAGCAATGATTCATGTTTGGGCCTGGATTCTGACGACATTGTTATTTCTCCTCTTCCTAAACACGGAAGAGATGGGACAATGGTGTCAGTCGAGCAGTTCCAGGTTTCAATAACAATTTACAGGCCCCTGGTGCTACGAGAGGCAAATTTGCCTCTCGTA
>DASTZT010000277.1:0-10032 GCA_035764225.1 Ktedonobacteraceae bacterium | reverse complement strand
CATAAGCGCAGGCAGCCAGAGCCAGCAAATAATCGCTACGATGCCCTTCGACCTTAAAGCCTCGTGAGAGCCGCACACTGGCCTTTGCCACCGCAGGATCGAGCTTAACTTTGAGGAAACGCGCTTTCGCCGCCTCGATTTTGCGACGCAGGCTTTGCGCCTCGGCATAGCCTTGAGCAAGAAATCCGGCTTCATCTGCTGTTTGCAGGGCGCGATCAAACTTCAGCACGGTTTCCAGGATCAGCAATCGCCCCTTCGGCTTCTCCTCGCTCCCCGACACCTCTTCACTCTCCGGCACTTCCTCAACGCCAGCCATCAGGCCAAAGCGGTCTAGAAGCTGGGGTCGTAAGCCGCCT
Organism: Ktedonobacteraceae bacterium; assembly: GCA_035764225.1. GTDB lineage: Bacteria > Chloroflexota > Ktedonobacteria > Ktedonobacterales > Ktedonobacteraceae > DASRHT01. The sequence continues at coordinate 9,676 of DASTZT010000277.1, read as the reverse complement.
TCTTCGGGGTTCATCGTTCCCACCAGCGTTGTCTCTACATCGCGCGTCTCGTCGAGACCTTCGCGCTGAATGACCAGTTTGCCAGTCGAGGTGACATCAAGAATGATATTGATGATGTGATCGTCTAGCAGATTGACTTCGTCGATGTAGAGCAGCTTGCCATGTGCGGCCTCCAGCAGGCCAATTTTCTTTCTGGTGGCTCCCTTTACCAGTTCCGTCACCTCCCAGCCGCCCACAACGCGATCTTCGGTGGCGTTAATCGGAATAGTCACCGGGAGCGCATTATACATCATACTGGCGAAGGCGCGCACCGTCGTTGATTTCGCCGTGCCACGTCTCCCACTAATCAGCACGCCTCCAATACGGGGCGCAATATAGGCCAGTTCCAGAGCCAGCTTTAGCTTCTGCTGGCCCACGATATAGGTGTAGGGGAGGATCGTACGTAGAACGGACTGTTCGTCTTTATGCTCCATTTTGCTCCTGCTTGCCCCATTTCAACGTTACCTGCAATTGCGCTTCGGAGGAGGCATTCACCAGGGCCGCGATGCCCGTGCTCAGCTTCACGGATAGCTGGACCTCGCAGGCTGCCGGGCGTACCTTTTCCGGGATGCCTTGAATCGTCTGAGCAACCTGAACGGCGCAGGTATGGATCAACCCCATCGCCTTCTGAAACGCCTCTTTGGCATCCGGTATGCCTGGACCTCTCAGCTGCTCGCCTGGGAGAAGGCCCTCATAGAGGTCGTAAACGGCCCCTTCCGCATCGAACTCGATGTAGATCGGGACCTCATTCCCATTATCATCCTTCACTATATCCCGCATAATCGCCATTGCTGATCCTCCTTGAACAAATTCCCTTACATCGTCGCTTCCGTATCCATGAGTATATTTGTTACCGTTATTCTACTGTTTAGTATCCCAATCAAGTTCAGCATTGTCAAGTACCTGATGCGTATTTTCGTAGGGAGTTTAAGCGGGGGCGAGGGGGAATGGGCGCTGAAGCGGACGCGCTGCAAGCAGGTCGGTACGATTGTCGCAATGCGTCCGCTTGTATGATTGTTTTGTGCTTACACGACTGTGACTGTGACTGTGTGATATCCGGTGGCACCGTTGGGCACGGTGATTTGCTGGCGGGCCGTCTGGGTCTCTCCCGTTCCATCGACTAAGCGGGCCATTAAGGTTTGTTTGCCAGTAGTGGTCGGCTGCCAGTGCCATGTCCACAGCACCCAGGTATCTTGCGAAAGAGGGGGCTGGAGCGTTGCCTGATGCCAGCTTGTTCCGCCATCGGCACTGACCTCGACTTTTTCAATCCCCAGGCTGCCCGCGAAGGCGATGCCAGCTACCTCCGTTATCTGGCCCAGAGCAACCTGGCCGCGAGGACGATCTATCCGCGTTGTCGGGTGCAAGGGGCCGTTGTACCAGCCCTGATCGGAATAGATGCCACCGACAAAATGATCGGTCACTTCGATACGCGTCAGCCACTTGGGATTCTCTTCCCCATAACGGCCAGGGATCAGCGCCCGTAGTGGATACCCGTGACGCTGTGGCAGCGCTGCTCCATTCATACGCCAGGCAAAGAAGGAGTCAACTGCCAGTAGTTCCTGTAAAGGCAAGCTCACCGAGTAGCCGTCCACACTGTAAAAGGCAACATGGCTGGCCCCTGGCTCAGCGCCGCCATGCAACTCTAACAGAGTCTGCAAGCTCACACCTTGCCAGATCGCGGTACTCATCAAATGGTCGCCAACCCCATTGGCGATACATTCCAGCGTCACCGCACGGGAAATTGAGGGCAGCTTTTCCATTGCGGCATAGGTGTACGTGCCCGGATTTTTCACCAGACCGCTAATTTCTAACCTCCACAGGTCAATGTTGGGCGTTGGATCAATCGCATTTTGCGTCACAACGTAATGCTCACTGTTTGGCGTAATTGGCGGCGTGACGTTCCCCTGATGCACGGGGGCCTTCATGCCATCGTACGACGCGTAACGTCCTAGATAACTACGGACGAGGCCGAATCCTCCTAACCCTGCTCCGATACTGAGCGCGGCTACACCAGCATTAGCGAACAATTGACGGCGCTGCTCTACAGCAACGGGCACATCTTCCTCGCGCTTTTTGGGTAAGAGGGCACGATACATGAGACAGAGCACGAGGCCATACAGAGCAAAATCTACGCCCAGGCCAACGGCGGAAAGCAAGACGGCCCATTGCAACGGTAGCCCAAACTGATTCTGTTTGAGTTCCTCCCAGAAGAGGACAACGCCCAACGCCGTCATGACAAGCGCGAACACAACAGCCGTCAACCACTCTCTCCGTCCTGGTCGATAGCTTGAGGCAGGCACAGTGGGACGTGCCAGCATTGCATACAGCAACCCTAAAAGCGTTCCCAGGCCAATCATCCCCAGCAGCGCCAACCCCAGAGGCGTTGTTTTGGAATTAGGAGCAAAGGTAATCAGTAGCCGCACGAAGGTATTGACATCTAATAGTTTCAGCACCCGATCACCGAAGAGTTCCACCGGAGTGGGAATCCCCACCATGAGTCGCAACACGCCCATACAGACAACCGTTAGCAGGCTTGCGGCCAATCCAGCAACCAGAGCACGCCAAAGCAACGAAAGCATCCCTACAAATCGCATATATTGAGACGAACGCACCTTCTCCCCGGAAGGCGTCGATAGATCGACTGACCGCATAGAAACATCCTCTCATTTGATAGGCTCGTCCAGATAGCTCTGAGACACCTCGCTACATTGCTCACCCTGATCGCTCTCGCGAATCACTGTTTTCATTGTCTTTTCACGAAGATAGCTGGCTATTTTCACCGGAAAGTAGACCGAAGACAAACCCAATAGAGCCGCCAACCCCAATCCTCCCATAGTCGTCTCATAGGCTATCAGATAGTAATTATTCCAGTTATTGCTCGACGCCCAGAAATAGCCGATGACGCTAATACAAGGAAAATACCACAGCGCCACCAAAACTACCCCTCTGGCATACCACCTCATTCGTCCCCCAAAATCACCCCGAACCACTGCGGTAGGGGCAAGGGGATGGGCGGCGATGGGGAGGGGGCCTTGCGCTTGCCCTGCTTGCACCATTCCAGCGACAGGGCGGGGGTCTTGCCCAGATAGGGCAGGGGCCAGCCCTGCCCCTACTTCGCGTCCCAATCCCACCGCCGGAATCACCCAGGGCAACAGGACCGGCACATACCAGGGAAACACATGCGACGAACAGGCAAACACAATCCCGATCAGCAGCAATATTCCCGTCTCCATATTGATACGTTTGCGCCTCCACAGCAGCCATACACCAAGCGCCACGGCTCCCACAATCACGGCATCGAGCACCAGTTCCAGGCGAATCCCAATTTGCAACCCCTGCGCATTATTGCCAAAGAAGCGCGAGATTTCCTGATCAAAGAATGCCTGAATCGGGCCAGCATTGCCTCCTTGCTCACCCACATAATGCGAGAGAAAACCAAGCACCTGACCATGACCCAGGATCAGGAAGGGAAGATAGCTTAGCACAACGGTGATACAGAAGGCCAGAGGCATAAGCCAATCGCGTCGTCGCATAAATACCAGCAGCAGAATCAGCGGGTAGAATTTGGTCAGCGTGGCCAGCGCAAGCATCACGCCAGTCAGGACGCGCGCCCTCTGCCCCTCACGCTCGTTCCAGAAGGCAGCCAGCATGATAAAGGTAATCGCAATCACATCGACGTGTCCCTGCATGGCAAACTCGATGATGGGAAGCGGACACCAGGCATAGAAAATCACCAGGCGCGGATCGAAGCCTTTGCGTTTGAGCAACAGAGCAAAGAGGCCACAGGTGAGCAGATCAAAGAGCATAAAAATGCCCTTGAGCACGCTTAAGTTTGTCGGAGCGATCAAGCCTCCGATCAGATAGACGGCCTGCGCGGCTGGCGGATAGAGCGTTGGCGAATCGCGAAAGCGGCTATTCTGAAAGAGAATATCCCGCATGTTAGCGAACAGCGGATCTAGAGGCGCGTAGACATAGGGGCTATAGCCATGCAAAGTCACGCGAGCATCCCAGAGATAGCGCCACGAGTCATGGGAGAGATTGGGCGGAACTGGAAGAAATAAGGCACGCAGGAGCACGGCACCCACAATAATCAGTCCCCACTCGACCCTATACCAACGTCCCAGGCCCGGTCGTAGCTTCCAGAGCAGGATGCAGGCCGCTATATAGGGCAGGAAGGAAAGCAACCAGACAGAGACAAACGGAAGGTGATAAGGATCGCCCACCGATGCAATAGCAATCAGCCAGAGCGAGCAGCCAACCAGGAGCAGCAGGGACAAAGCAAGCGCCAGCGAGGATAGCCAGGAACGCGAACGCCAGGAAACGCTCAAAATCACAATTTGGACTCCTTCTTCAATTGTGCAAGTTGAGCGGCGGTGGCCATCGCGAGATAGCTATGCTCCTGTAACAGCTGGGCCAGGCGGAGCAGCTCAGGCAGTTCATCAACATCAAAAAGCGGCTCTAAAAGGCGCACCGAGAGACCCTGCTGACGCGCCTTCTCTATTGTCATCTGTAACACCATATCGGTACTCATGGGGATGTCGCTGAAGAGGTCATGTGGCTCTTTCATGGCTATAAGATAGTATCCCCCATCTTCGGCAGGGCCAAGCACCACATCGGCGCTATCAAGGGCCTGCTTCGCCTGCGTGATGATCGCTCGACTGACGTGGGGAGAATCCGAGCCAATCAGCACAGTACGCGCAAACTGGCGTGCCTGCGTAAAACGAAATGCCTGAAGAAGCCGGGTGCCTAAATCTGGACCCTCTTGAGGGAAACTGCTCATGGAAGATGCGTCCAGAGAGGCAAGACCAGCAATAAAGGCGTTGAAATCGACCTCTGAAGGCGTATAGGCCCAGTGCAGGCGGCAGCAGGTCCAGTTAGCAAACCGCCAGGCGAGATCAGTCAGAAACGCCTGATAGAGGCGTAGCGTTTTCTCTTCGCCAATGCTACGGGCCAGGCGCGTTTTGACCTTCCCTTTCTCTGGGTAGCGAGCCATCACAACCAGGGCGACATCAGACATATTTCTTCCTCGTTCCAGCATAGCGCAGAGTCGTTCGCGACATAATGTATGCCGCCTTCACACTCCCGACCAGCGTGCCAGCCACTTTCGAACGACCATGACGACGACGACGATAATGAATCGGTAGTTCTAGAATGCGATAACGGCCACGAGCGGCCTTGATCAACATCTCAACTGGCCAGCCAAAAGTCATCTCGCACATTTTTAGCGATTCTAAGGTCGAGCAGCGCAGAGCACGGAACGATCCCACATCATGCAGCCGCACGCCATAGAAAAGACTGATGAAGCGACTCACCAGCCAGTTGCCCATCCGGGCCTGCGGAGGTACGGCTCCTGCCTCAGCCTGTGCGCCGAGCCGCGAGCCTATCACCAGATCAGCTTTTCCTTCGAGAAGTGGAGCCAGCATATGCGGCAGATCGGTGGGATCGTCGCTGCCATCTCCATCCATAAATATCACAATCTCTGCTCCCCGTTCAACTGCCACTTTAAAGCCGCTCCAGCACGCCCGGCCATAGCCACGCACATGCTCATGCACAACGATTGCTCCCGCCTGGCTGGCAACTAAAGCTGTTGCATCGAGGCTACCATTGTCCACAACGATCACCCAACGGGCAAAGTCAGAGGGAATTTCCTTGAGTAGATGACCAAGCGCCTCCTCCTCATTCAACGCCGGTATCACAATCGCGATAGTGTTCGTAGTCATAAAACTAATTATTACTCCTGCACAAAAATAGGATGGTTACTTTCAATATCACGCTTGATAAAATCCATATTTACCAGATCTTGCTAACCCAGGACGCCTGGCTATGCTTCCCCAAAAAAGAGAAGGAGCTGCAAACAATCTTGAAGTAAGAGGGAGCTTTTCTGGTAAACGGACAACGCTTTCAAACGTGATACAAAAAGGAATGAAGCTATTCAGAACTGTGAAAGAGAGTTTATCGGAATGACATCGCTTGCCACGCTACCTCGTTCTATCTACATCGAACCTACCAGCCGTTGCAATGAATTCTGTCAGCAGTGCCCACGCACATTACTCTCCCGTGAGGAAGACAGGGATCTGACTTTTGACGAATTTCGTTTGATCGTTGATCAATTTCCTATATTAGAGCGTGTGGTGCTGCATGGGCTGGGTGAGCCTCTGCTCAACAAGGAATTGCCGCTCATGATTCGTTATTTAAAAGAGCGCGGTACGTATGTTTTATTTAACTCCAACGGCATTCTGCTCAACGCGAAACGCGGTCAGGCGCTGATCGAGGCGGGGCTTGACGAGTATCGTCTCTCGATGGATGGGGCCTCACGCGAGATGTACGCCCGTGTGCGCGGGGTCGATGCTTTTGACAAAATCTGGCGCAACGTGACCGCCTTTGTAGCAATGCAGAAAGAGCAAAATGCCCAGAAGCCCGCCATGTCGCTCTGGTTCACAGCCATGCGCGAAAATCTGCAAGAGCTGCCCGACCTGATCGATCTAGCGAGCAAGGCGGGCATCCGCGAGGTCTATTTGCAACGTCTGGTGTATTTCGAGGCAGGTCTGGCCGCCTCCAAACAGGCCCTTTTCCGCCGCTCAACCCAGGAAGAGCTGGAGTTGATACAACGCTGTGAACTTATGTGTCAAGAGCGCCAAATCACATTTAAAGCGGCAGGCGCTTCGACCCCCATTGAGAGCGTTGTGCGTAACTTCGGAGAACGTCCCTGGTCTGGCTGCCAACGCCCCTACACGCTCACGTACATAACATCCAGTGGCAATGTGCTCTCCTGCTGCTTCGCCCCCTTCGGCCACAGAAGCGCCCGCGAATATCGCGAAGAGCGGGTACTGGGGAACATTTTTCAGGAGCCAATCGAAAGCATCTGGCACGGTGAACGCTATAACGCCTTTCGCCGCGCCTTCGAAAGCGCATCGCCCGCCCGCCACTGCTCGCAATGCGGGGTCAACTGGTCGTATTAGCGAGGGAGGGAAGAGAATAAGGGCGGGACAGGGCAAGCGCGAGGCCCCATCCACCCATCCGCCACGCCCCTTGCCCCTACAGTTCCCCCTACATCCCAAAAACCGAAAGGTATTCTTAAATGTTCGGTGCAATGGTAGGGGCAAGGGGATGGGTGAGGACGGGTGGGGGCCTCGCGCTTGCCCTGCTCGCTGCCCAATGATGTTATCTATAATCTATACGTTCTAGATGCTTCCTGAACGAACTGCGCAATCTGCCCTCCGATTTGCCTTTGCCAGAAAGCATCTTGCTCCTCGTTCGTCATTTCAGCAATATATTTGCCACTTTCAGGCTCAATCTGGATCGATTCAAGAGGGTATCCCGGCAACATAGATGCGCATGGCTCATTGACAAACAGTCTGGGCGATAAAAAGACCTGCTCCATGACCTGCCCATCTGGCGTTGCGATACAGAGAGCATATTCCCAGCGCCCCTTGATCGTCCCACCAAGAGTTTTGACCTTTGCGGAGTAATACGCCAGTAGCTCCTCATCTGTGGCCCTGCCTGTTTTGCCTGGGACGCGGCGTGTATGAATGCCAGGTTGCTCGTCGTCGGAAAGCCCTTGCAGATAGAGGGCGTTATCTATCGAAAGAACGGGCCGATCAAGAGCTTCGGCATAAGCAAGAGCTTTTTTGCGAGCGTTCTCCTGGGCGGTAGCTCCATCCTCTGGAATGTGCAGCGAGATCCCAAGATCATCTGTCCCTTTGACCGCGATGCCCAATGGAGCCAGGGCCGCCCGCATCGCATTCTTCTTAGCCGTGTTGCCCGTCCCGATAATCAATTCATTCATCAAAGCAATCTCCGAATAGCTTATTCATGCAGTGACATCTGCAACTGCTATCTTAACAGAATGCGAACGAATTTACATCTCAGCAGGAACGATGCTTGAGAGACGGCATCGTGCTAGAACACAAGCAAAAAAACGAAGTTCCTGCCAGATTTAGCAGGAGCTTCGTTTCACTTTCAAGCAAGCTCGAAAGCTTTCAAGTAGTCTCTATTGTTTTCACGGGCGTGCTAAGGCCCCGTTAGCGTGCAAAAACCCTCTTAGGGAAAATGCGGAAGAACTTCGTCACGCCGATATACTTGGGGCCCAGTCCCATCCGCCACCTCAAGTCATACCAGGGAACCTGAAACGTGCGTTTAATAGCGACTAAATCCATCAGCTTACTTCCCCGCCTCTTCATCCGCATCACCTTAAACATCGTGGTTATCGGGGGTTTATTCCCGAACAAGCTCTTTCGTGACCAGAAGAAACTCTTCTTCGTCATTACAGTCTTCTCCTCTTCCTAACTACAATCTTACTACATTTCACCCTGAGCCTGTCAGTTTGTTTGACAGCTCCACAAGATATAACGTACCACGGCAGAGAAATGTTGCAATCTCACCGGTAGTCTATCTACTCTATCGGCAGTATGAAAAATATCATCAGGATCACAGTATTGGTTGATCTATCTATCTGAACAGGGCAAGTTCGAGCAACTCCAACGAGGGCAAGCGCGAGGTTCCTTCCCATCCACGCTACCTCCTCATCACCACCGACATCAGGGCAAGCGCAAGGCCCCAACCCATCCGTCCCATCTCCCCTTGCCCCTACCGGTACGATCATTCTCCTGAAATATTCGCCTGACTTAGCGAGCGTGCGCGCTCTATCACAGCCGGAGGCAACGGGCAAGACTTGCGGATCTGAGCATCAAGGTAAACGCCTGTGATGGTTGTGACCGCCGCCACCTCCCCTGTCTCCTCATTGCGCATCTCATGGGAGAAGCGGATCACCTTCTCTCGCACCTCAAGCACGCTCGAATAGATCGTCACCACATCGCCAGCGTGCAACTCTCGTCGATACGTAATCTCTTGCTGGACCGCCGCCATCCCTCGCTGGTGCTCACGAAAGAACGTCGGAGTCAACCCCAGCAGCGCGAACAGGTGCCAGGTTGCATCATCGAACTTGCCGACGTACCACATCACATTCATATGCCCCATATGGTCACAGTGCCACGGATAGACCACGCTACGAGCCGTCAAGATGGGATCTGGCATACCGCATCTCCATTTCTCTTCTCAAAAAACACGAGGAAGACAAACGCAAAACCCCTTCCCTCCCCCTCTTGCCCCTACCGATCCGCTCATCACCGTTCCTACCAAGATGCAAATGTCGTACCGACTCGCTTCAGCGCGTCCGATTTATCGCCCGTCCTCTCCCTCAGCCCATCCCGCATGCGCCCCCAACGCTAGAATTATCAATCGCGAGAGGACAAAACCTCCACCAGGGCAAGCGCCAGGCCCCAACCCAGCCCAACCAGCCTCCCCTTGCCCCTACCACCATCGCGCTTCCCGTTCGCAGATTATATCGGCACGCCCACGGCAGGGCAAGCGCCAGGCCCCTACCACCATCCGACCACCATCGCGATTCCCGTTCAGATTTTTTTGTGGAGAACGCGATACCGTGGGGGAACTGTAGGGGAGAGGCGGTGCGGGGGCCTCGCGCTTGCCCTCTTTGCTCTCAACGTGAGACATGACCATTCATAGCGAATCGGCGAAACACATGTCGCATGCGAACCATTTCCCATTGGACGGATGACGCGTCCCCAGCAGGGCAAGCGCAAGGCCCCCGCACCGCCTCTCCCCGCCCCTTGCCCCTACC
>DASTZT010000276.1:0-6758 GCA_035764225.1 Ktedonobacteraceae bacterium | reverse complement strand
TAAATACTCATTCCGCGAAGAACAATTTTTTTATACTGGACGAAAGTTTAGGACTATACTGTCTAGTATTATGTGTAAGTGTAGTAAAGATATTACAATATGTCAAGATATGGATGGGATGAGATGGGACTTTGCGCTGCTGAGAGAGGACACGACATTTTGGGGAGATGAGTATGTTATTCTCGAACAGGGTTTCTGCCGGGGTGAGAGGCTTTAACGCCTGAGCTGAAAGAAGAGCTGATAGACCCCGATGGTGACGAGATCTCCGTCCTCTAAGATGCGTCCTTCCTCGTTGGCAATGGCCTCGCCGTTGACGAATGTGCCGCTGACGCTGTCTTTATCATAGAGCACATAATCATCCCCTTCACGTTTCAGCAGGGCGTGGTGCCGCGATGTTTGCTCGTCGAAATCGAGCAATATATGGCTTGAGCCTGCGCGACCGAGGGTGGTCTCCTCCCGTTCTATCAGCACCTTGCAAGGCTCTGGCGTATAAAGGGAAGTGATGGTGAAATATGCTGAGAGAGCTGGTAAGCTTTCAGGCTCTTTTGGCGTAAAGTCGTGATGGTGATTGCTGCTCTCTACCTCTTGTACTAGCTCGTGCAAACGTGAGGACTCTGTCAGCTTTTCTGCGGCTTCACGGTGCGAGTCGTACACGAGCGATGCTGCTGGCTCAACCTTTTCTAAGGATCGGAAGGGATCTGATTCAGAGGCTGGGATAGGCGAGTATGGTGCAATTTCTGGTTCAGCAGGCGGCTCTAGGGATGGGATGGGCTTGCTTGAGCCTACCTCCTGGGCTGAGCCAATGAGAGATATGAGTAATGCGTCAGTAAAGGCGATAACAGAAGGATGACGTTCTTCTGGATAGACACTGAGTGCTCGCCGGATGATGGTTTCTTGCTCTCCAGTCACGCTAGCATTGTGTTTGACCAGCGAAGGGATCGTTTCTGTCAGTTTTAGTCGTTCGATCTCTTCTGGCGTACCGAGGAAAGGAGGCTGTCCGGCAAGCCAGAAATAGAGTAGCACTGCCAGCGCGTATTGATCGCTAGCGGGCGTCGAACGTTTGCCGAATTGTTCGGGGGAGGCAGTAATAGGCGCAAGAGTAATTTTGGGTTGACCAAAGCGGCGAATAAAATGGGTGATGCCGATATCGGCGAGCAAAAATGGTGCGGTCCGCTCCTGTGGATCGAGGCCATGCAAAACTAGGATATTGCCGGGCGTGAGCGAACCATGCAGATAGCCACTATTATGGATGAATTGTAAAGCCTGAGCGAGTTGATGCGCGAGGCGTATGGCATCGACGACGTTTAATGGCGGCTGGAACCAGAATCTTCCCTCGCTACCCAATAATGAGCCTGGACCGACGAAGCGACGAGCGATGTAGAGCTGCCCATTTGCCTCTCCGTAATCGAGCGTTGTTGCCAGATAAGGATGGGTCAGGGCGCTAATATCCTGCATTTCGCGGAAAAATTGGCGGCGCGTGGCATCTGGGAGGGGGAGCCAGGGATGAATAAGCTTGAGGGTAACTTTCCGTTGCAGCCTGATATCTTCCGCCTCGTAGCTATCGCCCGATATGCCACGACCTAGTTTGCGCTGGATGCGGTAACGTTCGAACTTTTGACCCTCCTCCAGGGGTTGCATGCTACACCTCACTCTCCTTGAAAGCCCTTTGCTTTGATTGCATTGTAGCATATTAGCCCATCAAGGAATAGAGTTTACAACGAAACCCGGACCTCTTGCACAAACCTTTCGAAACTGAAAAAGGTTTGCGCAGGAGGTCCAGGTCAAATACGTGGGTACGAGAATAAATGCCTTCGATGCCTATTCCTCACTCTCAGTATAAGAAAAGGTGTGTTGGCCTGCTGGACAATAGTACTGGAGATTATCCTGGCTATCCGTTTCGGGAAAAACTTCCTCGATATCGGTGAGTAAAATGCCTTCCTCCTGGTCATACGGACATGTCTGGTACTTAAGCTGTTCTAGGTTCATGCTTTTCCTCATTTCTTGTATCATCGCGATACTTCCCTACCTCCCACTGGGGAGGAATAACAATGCCCTACCATTAATTGGCTCCCCTCTCCACCTCTTCTCATCAGTGACTCTATAGACTGTTTTTCTGAGCCTCAATTTTTATGACCAAAGTGGACATTAAGTACTATCTTTTTGACGGCCCGATCCCCATCTCAATAAAAAGAAAGAAGATGATGAAAGGTGGAACATGTTTTGCTCTTGCTTGCGCAAATTTTTGTTTCTGCATGTCAGAGGCGTCTATAATTAGGAGGGTTCATCCTCTGAGAAGCATCTAGCACGACAAGAGTCATATCAAAAATGAGGTGTAGTATGGATGTTCGGCAGATCAAGAGGCAGAGATGTGCGGAGGACCGAGGAGAAGCCATTTTGCTGGTAGATATCGAAACAGAGACTATTCCCCGGACTGACATATATGGTAACGCGCTCTACTATTGCCTTCAAGGCCAGCACGTTTTTCCGCTAAAAAGCAGTGCGATCATCGTTCAGGAACAGGCAGAGGGCACGATGCGGGAGAAAGAACTTTCGTAAACAACTGCGTCCGGTTCTGGTAAAATAGAGGTATACCGTCAAAAAATACAGCCGGAAAGAAAATAATTGATGATTACGCATACGGAGATTGAAAAGGCTGCTGAGCGTATAGCCGGGCGTGTGCGCACAACTCCCGTTATGCCTCTGGAAAATGGCATATGGGGGCTAGATGGACAGCTCGTCCTCAAGCTAGAGCAATTGCAGCATACCGGATCGTTCAAACCGCGTGGTGCTTTCAACTGCATTCTCTCGCATACTGTACCCACCTCCGGCGTGATTGCAGCCTCAGGAGGCAATCATGGTCTGGCAGTGGCCTATGCCGCGCAGCAGCTAGGACATCGGGCGGAAATCTTTGTGCCGGAGTCCTGCCCTCCGATCAAAGTAGAGAAGCTACGCTACTATGGCGCTCATGTGAATATCGTCGGTTCGGTCTACGCTGAAGCTCTAGTCGCCAGCGAAGCTCGTGCTGCCGAGACGGGGGCGCTCGTGGTGCATGCCTACGATCAGCCGGAAGTTGTCGCTGGTCAGGGAACGCTTGGGCGCGAGTTGATGCAGCAGGTTTCCGCGCTGGATACCGTCCTGATCGCGGTGGGAGGCGGGGGGCTGATCGCGGGCGTGGCGGCCTGGTTGAGAGGAACGGTTCGCGTGATCGGAGTTGAACCTGAACACGCTCCCAGCCTGGCGACGGCTTTAAAAGCGGGTGAGCCTGTCAATGTAGACGTAAGCGGCGTGGCCGTAGACTCGCTAGGGGCCAGGCGTGTCGGCAGCCTGGCGTATGCTATCGCTCAGCATTACATAGACAGGGTAATTCTGGTCAACGACGAAGCCATCCGCCACGCTCAGCGCACCTTGTGGAACGATCTGCGGCTGATGACGGAGCCAGGAGGGGCTACGGCCACCTCAGCTTTGATCGGTGGATACTATCGCCCCGTTCCTGGCGAACGCGTCGGCGTTGTTGTGTGTGGGGGGAATGCGGATCTGGCGTATTTTGTGTAAAGGATTCATATCGAACGGCGCTCGTCGCCAACCAGTTCCAAGTCGTGACCACAGCAGTGGTGGAGATCGCACGCAAGAATCTCATCGTTGGATTCGAGTAAGCTGTCTCACAATTGTTGGTTTCATGAGAAATGCTTCCCTTTTTTGTCAGGAAGGGAGTCCCATCCCAGCGGAATAGTCACACCTCTCCGAGAGTCTGGAGAAGACTTGACATCTACGAGAATCTCAGGTATCCTTCGGAGGGATATTACCTCTTTTACTATTTTTTGCTTGCCTACATCTAGTTAGTTGGAATATGCCTACTAAACCGCTTATTCCGATTTTTCTCTATTTGCCTGATTATCTCGTTGTGCTCTCTGTGCAGAGCCACGTCCTTCGTAGGCGTCCTTCGTATCAAAACACGAAAGCTGTGTCTGCACCACCGTTCATCCAGGCTCTCCCAAGCATGGGATCTGAAGATCTGACAAGAAAGCAAAGAGAGGAAAGATTCGATGACTCAACAACCTTCAAAGCCGAGGGTAGGCTACCTGAGAAGTTGTATGGATCGGCGTTTCCTAGCAGCAACACGACGCGCATTTGAACAATTGACCGGTTTAAAGGAGGACGAGTATTTCCATGAAGCCATTGCTGGCGGCGTCCTCAATAACGTCTTTGTTCCTGACTTTCCCAAGAATAGTCCCCCTAATCCCTCCCCGAATAGTCTCCCTACGCCCGATGGTGCCGACTACGTCTACGGCCTCAACGGGAACATCATTACCCTGGTCGTCATGGGATGGCAAGCCCATCTCGATCATTGTGGCGGACTCGGAGAAGCAAGTAATGCAGAGATAAGAGACAGATTTAAACAACTCATTAACGAGGGTATCATGCAGAAGAAGTACCCAAATGTTCAGCACGTTTTCCTGCTGGAACCTACCTTGACGCTCAATTTCTCCAATGAAGGGGCGTACTATGCCTGGTGCAACGTAGACTACACCGATTTATTTGGGCAAGCCTGTAACTGGAAGAGCGGCCGATTCGGCCCAGAGGCGCGTTCGGTAGAGATTCAGGCCGGAGCGACAAATCTCAAGATTGCATGCGGGACGACGACGCTGAGTGGGGCCACTGGTGCCTCTATTTTTTATACCACCGATGCTTCCATGCTAACCGGTGGCACGAAAAATATTTACTTCGAGGGCAGCGATCCACAGAACCCATCATACAGAGGGATAGTGATAACCAACGGGGTAGTAACGGGATAGCAGGAAATTGATCAGCGGATCGAAAAAAGTGAGTGTGAAATGCTTGTCGTTTCCAGCTTTCGCCCGACAAAGATTTGGGCGAAGGCTGGGCACATGCAGCAAAAGAAAGGATGTATGCTGGCGGAGCCTCGGCTCCGCCAGCATGGTGTGCTAGGGGGCGATGGCGGCGGCGAGCAAGCGTGTGGCGGTGGTGAGATCTTCGGCGGGGACTCCGGCAGTGATTACGACTCCGGCTTCTTTGATGGCGTGCGCGTTCTGTGGATGTGGCCTGCTCCTATGTCACTGCACGCTTCTGGAAGGGAGAACAGCAGCCCTCTCCTTTTTTCTTCTCCGCCCAGACAAAAATGGCAGCAGGAGCCTGTTCCCCAACTTCCATCTCATCAAACGTCCGTTTTCTCTGACATATGGCCCTGTTTTTCCAATGTCGCGGAGCACCACTTCTGCTGGCACGACATGAGCTCTTGCAAGATCTCAAAAGTCGTCTCATTATGAAAATCTCAAAACCTCACCCGGTTAACGGGAAACGTGAGACAAAAAGAAGGACTTATGAAGTACGCGTCTCTAGGTGGGAACAACATGAAGCGTTGCAGAGCGATGCGCTACTTTTGAGCAAAAGCTCTTTTCCAGTTAAGGCTATTCGTACCCTTCTAACAACGTAATCCATGCGTGGCGGGGATGTACGATGGCAAGTGCCTGAGCTAACCACTGGCGGCTCTCCAGATCGAGATGTGGCAGTGCTTTAGCGAAGTCTGCCTCATCTTTGGGGCGTGGATTTTTGGCTTTATACAATAGCTGAATTGCGGGAGCAAGGTACGGCAGACCCTCGCCTGTTTGATGTCCGATGGTAGCGAGGGGGCGAGAGATGCGGTTATCGCGTCGAAATAGCCATTGGTCATCGTTTGTATCAGCAATCATAAGTTGAATAGCCCAGGGGGCTGTTTTATGTGGTCGGCACCAGATATCGTGTACTTCAAGGTCAAGCAGCGTGCCTGGTTCCCACTCACGAAATGGCCATGTTTCGTCGCGCGGTGGAGGAAGTGCTCCCTGAACATCCCATCCGTGCAGGATGGCGCGAACGGCCTGTTGATCTCGCCGTAAGATCTGTACGTCGATGTCGTCATGCTCTCGTGTTTCTTCTCCGATGAAGAGATCAATCGCCCATCCCCCGGCAATCCACCAGGGGACTGTCAGGGCGGAGAAGAGTTTAGCCACTGCATGAGGTTGCCACGGCTGCCATGTGCCGTATAGATGCGTCTCGTTTGCCATCGTATCCTTCCTGGAAATTTTATTGCCCTGAGCTGTGGCTCCCCGATTCATCGTGGGAGTGCTGGACCCAGGAGAAACATATAATCGGGTCCAGCATTGCGATATTACCGCTTACACCCCCAGGTCGTATAACTGCTCAAATTGTAAATCGAGATCGTTGGTGGCCTGCCAGATTGAGGATAACGCCTTGCGTATGTTGCTGGCGGCGCAGGGAGGAAGATCGGGCTGGGCTGCCAGTTTTTTAAGCGTTTCGTATACATCAAGCAATGTCTGCTCTTGCTCGGTCAGCGGCTTGCCCAGCAGATCGGTACCGTTAGTGGTCATAGCTCATTTCTCCTCTTATTAAAATTTAGTGCTGGTACTGGGCTACGGGACGCGCATCGACCAGACGCCTGGCTTTGAGTTCAAAACGGGGCAAGTTTCCGTAGTCCAGGCGTTCAAGATTGAAGCGTAGCCCTTCGTGAGCATTGGCCAGGTCTTTCAGCAATCTTACCTGGATCGCTTCCCACTCGGTCTCGTAGCCTGGTTTGACCTCTAGTTTGATGGTAATCTCGTCCTGCTGATCTTCTCTACGCCAGACATAAATCTGGAATTCGTCGATGGCGACGTACTCGCGGACGATAGACTCGACGGCGCGAGGATAGACGTTGGTGCCGCGAATCAGCTTCATGTCGTCCCAGCGCCCTCGAATGCCGCCAT
>DASTZT010000275.1:0-6015 GCA_035764225.1 Ktedonobacteraceae bacterium | reverse complement strand
CCCTGTGCTATAATCTTTCTAGCATCTTCTCGCCTTTGTCGAGCTAGCGAAGGCACATGTTGGAGGAAAGTTTCGTGTCGATACCAGCAAATATCGGATATTTATATGCGGCTATTCTATTTGCCGCAGGATTCGTGTTTGTTATTCTTACAACTGTGGTGGCGAATATTTTAGCGCCCCACAAAAGAACGCAAGAAAAACTACAAACCTACGAGTCTGGTGAGACCCCTATTGGTTCTGCCTGGGTTCAGTATCCCCTGGGTTTCTATATCTTCGCTCTGCTCTTTGTTGCTTTTGATGTGGACATTGTCTTTATCATCGCCTGGGCCATTATTTTCAAGCAACTGAGCATTTTTGGATTCTTTGAAATCCTCTTCTTTATCATTGTGCTCGCGCTTGGCCTGGTTTACGCATGGCGCAAGGGAGTGACCCGATGGATTTAGTACCACGTTCAACGACCGTTCCCAGCGCGACCACTGGGTATCGCGATCAGAATGCCGCACTTGCCCGCGACCTGGCCCCAATTGGACAGATCACCGGAAAGCCTGCCACGCCAAAAACGCTGAAGGGCGATTTCCTGGCGCTTGAGATTGAGCGCGAGCACTTGGTGGCGGTTTGTCGCTTTCTGCGCGATCAGCTCGGCTTTGACCTGCTCAGTTGCGTTTCCGGCGTTGATATGCTTGACCACCTGGAGACCGTCTATCATCTCCGCTCAACGACTCGTGGGCACCTGCTACAGCTCAAAGTACGCATTGATAATGAGCGACCAGAAGTTGATAGCGTTGTCTCGGTCTGGCCTACCGCCAACTGGCTAGAGCGCGAAACCTACGATCTCTTCGGCATCCGTTTCGCGGGCCATCCCGATCTGCGACGAATGTTGCTAGATGACGATTTTGAAGGGTATCCGCTGCTCAAAAACTTCCACCAGGTTCCTTTGACGGTCAAACCGCGAGCCACCACGCAGGTTGATCCAAATATGGCCGTGGCCGGGAAATTCCAGCAGCAACGTCTTGAGCGCGTAGTGCAGAAGAAGCTGGGCCAGGGCATGGAGGAACGATTGCATCCGGGCACGCCCACCTTCGGTCATTCCTTCCACGAGGCGGAGGAAGCTAACGTAGAAGCGGCAACGCAAACGGGCGAATCAGCACAGAACAAAACGAAAACAGAGAAAAAATAGATCATCCCGTGGCTTGAGAAGTGAACGGGTGGAGCAGGTGCCATGCCAAAATCTAAAACACGCAGAAAAGGAAATGAAAAGGGAAGCATTGGGCGTGTTTCCCAAAGCGCCACGACCCTTGCTCGCGATACAACAAGAACTGGACAAACTGCTGGTCGGCGGATGCCAATGCCGAGCGGCCCCACCCCGATGAGCCTGGTTATGGCGGCAATGGTGGCGCTGGGCTGCTGGGGCATGGCGGCTTCCTTTATGGTTTTCTCGGCGGACCCCAACCGCTATCTGTTCGGCGGTATGGCCATACTGATGGCCCTGATGTGGTCGTTCAGCTTTGGTCTGCGTTTACGCAAAATGGTACTACAACGACGATAAATAACGCTCGATCATTTTGTGACTCCTGATCTTTGCCAGGAGGACACGTATCAAGAGGATATTATGGCTACAAACCAAGTTACCGGCACGCGTGCGCAAAATGCCGATACTGAAGGGCTACACTCTCAGGAGATGTTGCTGAATATGGGACCGCAGCACCCAAGCACTCACGGCGTGCTGCGCTTAGTGCTGACGTTGGAAGGTGAGACCGTCGTAGACTGCACTCCGGTCATCGGCTACCTGCATCGTGGCATTGAGAAGATCCTGGAGAATCGCCCCATTATGGGCGGCATTCGCTACATGGATAATTCCGACTACCTCTCCCCCATGCTCAACGAAATCGCCTATGCTGGAGCGGCTGAGCAATTGATGGGGATCGAGCTGCCACGCCGCGCCCAATATATTCGTCTGCTGACCGGCGAGATGCAGCGTATTGCCAGCCATCTTGTGGCCGTCGGCACCTACCTGATTGATCTGGGAGCATTCACACCCATTCTATGGTGTTTCCGTGATCGTGAGGGGATTTTGTCACTCTTCGAAGCGTTGGGTGGCAGCCGCTTTAACGTCAATTATATGCGCGTCGGCGGCGTCTTGCATGATTTCCCCAAAAACTGGCTGAAAGAGTGTGCAGCCTTCTTTGACCAGTTCGAGAAGAATATGGCGGAGCTAGAAGGGCTGATTACGGGCAACGAAATCTTTGAAGCTCGCACTCAGGGCGTTGGCTACATCGATCAGCAGCAAGCTCTGGCCTATGGCTTAACTGGCCCGATGGCCCGTGCTAGCGGCATTAACTGGGATCTGCGCGTCAATCGCCCGTATATGGCCTATCGCGAGGTGCCAGTCAATGTGCAGGTGCGCCAGGAGGGCGATTGTTTCGCACGCTACAAGGTGCGCATCCAGGAGATCTACGAAAGCATTCGCCTCTGTCGCGTGGCAATGGATAAAATGCCAGGCGGCTCCATCGGTACACGTACGCCTATCGCGCTGCGTCCGCCTCGCGGAGAAACCTACTTTGCCATCGAGAGCAGCAAGGGTGAGCTGGGCGTCTACTTTATTAGCGATGGCAGCGAATATCCGTGGCGTGCCAAGTTGCGCGGTCCGTCTTTTGTCAATCTCCAGATCCTGCCAGAATTGCTCCGAGGCCATAAAATGAGCGACGTAGTAGCAATTATGGGAAGTCTGGATATCGTACTGGGTGAGGTTGATCGGTAAACTATCATGTGCCATAATGAACAGGTAGCCTTTATCTTTCCTACCTGTTCCTATTTTATGGCTGGAGTCGTCTATGGACACAATTGTAATTGCAGACAACGTAATAAACCAGCTCCTGCAAGGCATTTTCTCGTGGCAATTTTTGCAGTTTGTTGTTGCGCTTATCTCCATCTTTGGTTTTATCATGACCAGCGCGGTGATCTTGATCCTGGCTGAGCGCAAAATCATGGGGTGGATGCAGGATCGTTACGGCCCCTTACACGTTGGGCCGTGGGGGCTGCTACAGACAGTAGCCGACGTGGGCAAATTGCTCTTGAAAGAGGATATCCACCCGGCCAAAACTGACAAGGCGCTTTTCTTGCTGGCTCCATCGGTATTTATGGCTCCCGTTATTGCCGGGTTTGCGGTGCTACCCTTCTCGCCCTACATCGGTCTGCCTGGTAGCGCGTTGGCAACTGGTATCATCTACTACGTGGCGATGAGTTCGCTTGACGTAGTCGGCGTGGTCATGGCGGGGTGGAGTTCGAATAATAAATACTCGCTGATTGGCGGTTTACGTTCGGCGGCACAAATGATCTCGTACGAGCTACCTCTAGTGCTGGCTCTGGTTGGCGTGGTGATGTTGACCAGCGCGCTGGCGGGTCAGTCCGGCTATCCCGGCAACTCAGGCATCGGCACCATTTCCTTACGCGAGATCATGGATTTTCAGAGCGTGTGGCATAAAACGGGCAACGCGGTGCTAGATTTCATCTTCGAGGGTTTTACGCCCTGGGCCTGGTTTATTCTGGTTCAGCCCTTGATGTTCTTTGTCTACTACACCTGCGGCCTGGCCGAGACGAACCGTGCCCCCTTCGATCTGCCAGAAGCGGAATCGGAGTTGGTGGCTGGCTATCTCACTGAGTATAGCGGGATGCGCTGGGCGCTCTTCTTTCTGGGTGAGTATGGCAATATGACCATCGTTTCGGCGATTGCCAGCTACCTGTTCCTGGGCGGCTTTGCTGGCCCCGGCGTGGCCTATCTAACCGGACTCAATACGCCTCTGTGGGGACTGATTGGCAACCTGCTTGGCCTGACCTACTTCATTCTCAAGATCTACCTGCTGTGCTTCGTCTTTATCTGGGTACGCAGTACGCTGCCGCGTTTGCGCGCCGACCAGTTGATGCAGTTCGCCTGGCTGATCCTCATCCCGGTGACGCTGATCAATATCGTGCTTACGGCTGGCATTTTCCTGGTGACGGATGCGCTGAACCTGGCTCCCTGGATCTTCCTGATCATTTTAGGAGTGATCAACTGGATCGGCCTGTTCGTCTTCTTCTGGGTGGTCGGACGTGCTACTGTTGCCACAACGCGACGCGCTCAGGCACCCGCGAGACGAGCACAACTGCGCTCCACCAGCGTGCCTGCTTCACCTGCACTTCCCTTGCGCGATGGCATTCCCGGTAAAGCCCCTGAACTGCCTCCGGCCCAGGAAGCGAGCGTCTCTAGCGCCAGAGGGAGCGAATAAAATTTTAGCGCAACGAGCGCAAACAAAAATCATAAAGCATGCCGGAGCCTCGAATGGACGTTCGAGGCTCCGGCATGCTTATTGTTAGCAGCAGAAAAGCTATTTTGTGCGTCCCAATCTGGGCCTATCGCCTGGCTTTGGCTCTAATGCGGGATATTCCTCGCACAGGCGCAAAGCTTCGGCAAGCGCACGGTCGAGCTGTGGATCGACGTGGTTGGCGAAATCCTGGGGCGCGATATCTACCTCGATATCGGGATCGGTCCCATAGTTCTCGACGTTCCAGCCAACATCCTTGAACCAGAAAGAAAATTCTGGCTGCGTTGTGACCGTTCCATCAACCAGGTGGTGGCGGGGATGAATGCCAATCACGCCGCCCCATGTACGCTTCCCGATTAGTGGCCCCAAACTCATCAGCTTGAAGCTATGGCTGAAGATATCGCCATCCGAGCCTGCATGCTCATTGGTCAAAGCTACCATCGGGCCTCGCGGCGATTCGTTTGGATAGGGGGAAGGCTGGCCCCAGCGCGGGAAATTATAGGCAATGCGCCGCCTGGCTAACTTCTCTAACAAGAGACCAGAGACATGCCCACCCGTATTCCAGCGTACATCCACGAGTAACGCGGGACAGTCGTACTCGGTGAGAAAGCTACGATGGAATTCGGCATAGCCATCGCCTACCATGCTAGGGATGTGGATATAGCCAACGCGCCCTTGCGACCTGTCATGAACGTAGCGGCGGTTCTCCTCAACCCATTCTCGATAGCGTGCAGGCCCCTCGCTGGCAAGCGTCTTGACCGTCACCACACGAGTTTCCTGATTCTCGGCATCCTCAATCGTCAACTGCACCTCGTTGCCAGCCTGATTCACCAGCAATTCCTGGGGAGGACGACCTGGGCCGAGCCGTTGCCCATTGATGGCGATTATCGCATCGCCCTCTTTAATGTTCAGTCCAGGGCCATTGAGTGGCGAGGTCTCGCTGCTATTGGCGGGATCGCCTTTGATGATGCGCGCGACGCGATAACGGTTGTCGTCAGCATCATAGCTCCAATCTATGCCCAGCGCTCCCTGACGATAATGCGGTCCGTGGCGATACTCGCCGCCCATTTCATACGCGTGCGACGTGCCTAGCTCGCCTTGCAGTTCCCACAGGAGATCCGAAAGCTCGGAACGTGAACTGACGCGCTCCAACAGGGGCAGGTACTGAGCGTAGATGGCATCCCAGTTGACACCCGACATGTCTTCAGCCCAGAATTGTTCGCGCTGTAAACGCCAGGCTTCAGCAAACATCTGCCTCCACTCCGAAGCTGGTTGCACCGACACTTTGATGCGCCCCAGATTGAGCCAGCCCGTATCGCGATTGGGACGATCACCATTGTCCGCTTTAGGAGCTTTATCGCCTGCTTTAAAGACGCGCAGACGATGATAAGAGCGATAGACCAGCGTTTTATAGTCGCGCGAAAGGTCAAAATCGCTGACGCCATCCGCGATACGCTCGCATTTATAGTTTTCAAAGTCATAATAGTCCAGGCTTCCCCGCGACTCAGGCCGATTGAGTGCCTCATGCACCGCTCCTTCGATAGGAAACGAGAGGAAGAGCGCCTTCCCTTTGATACCTCGGATCTCGCTATAACGACTTTCGCCCACCGGAAAAGGCAGAACGCGCTCGCTAATCCCGTCCAGATCGATCACGATAGGCGGTATTCTGGGCGTTGTCTCCTCTTTGCCGTTCTCCTCTTTTGCCGTTTCCCCGTTG
>DASTZT010000274.1:0-4842 GCA_035764225.1 Ktedonobacteraceae bacterium | reverse complement strand
TTCGTTTTCCTGCGCTGCTTTCTGAAAAGCTTCAATACAATCCCAACTGTGGGATGTTGCAAAAACCTGGATATTGAGGCGTTGTGAGACTTGAAAGATAAGACGCCAGAGATCCGTCTGTATGGAGTAATGAAGCCCATTCTCAATCTCGTCAATCAGTAATATACCGTTTTCAGCATTTACCAGCGCCAGCGCAATACCTAACATCCGTTGCATTCCACCTCCTAAACTACGAATAGGCACGGGTTCATCAATCCCAGCAACTTTTACAATAGTGAATCGCTCGCGTGGACTATTAGGCTCGCCTACAATGCTAACACCCTCGATTCCTGGAGCAATGATACGTAGCGCCGCCAGAACCTGGGTTTCACGATCTGTAAGAGCTATTTTATCCCATAATTCGCCAATTTTTCTTTTGTCAAGACCGCCTGCTTCTGTAAAAACACTATTAACTGCTCCAAAAGCGGTTCTATGCAACCTGGGAAGAATAGGAGAAAGTGGATAGGTAACATTTACTTGCTCTCCCTGCCAAATGTTAAAACGGGGAGTCAGGTCTGCTAATGTATACTCGTCTGTATGCTCATCCTCAAATAGCGCGAGTTGCAAATTCTTCTTCCTCTCATCATCCATATTTGAGGTATAAAATTTAATGGTTAAGGATAGCGTTTTATCAAGAGAGCTAATAGGGCCTATACTAATGGGATCAAGGTCCGCTCTAATCTCCTTACGCCCATAAAACAAGTATTTTAAAGCCGCAAGAGCAGCTTCATAATCTTGTGGGTAGGGTTGAGAAGAGCGACCTACAGGATCTTCATCATGAGAACGCAAAATTTGCCATAATAAGTTCGGAAAGCCTCTGTTGGCATACAGTTGCAACGCCTCTAGCAGGCAGGATTTGCCGACGTTGTTTTTTCCAACAATCAGGTTGACCCTACCAAGTTTTGCAATGCTCAGGTGCCGAAAAGCGCGAAACTGGCGGATCTCTAATGAATCTAAAATAAGACCACTCATGTTGTTTCCCTCTTTATCTATGAGCGCTATCTTGCAGAGAGACAGATACGCTGTCCACACGCTGTCCCATTATAGCATGACAGCGTATCTTCGCTAAAGCTTCATTTGAGAGAAACGAGGTGGCTTTCCGCAAAATTCAGAGGGTTTGCGCTCCCAAAGCACAATCAAAAAACTTCTGCTGCATTGGAATAGTGGGCTAAGAGTCCAATGCAGCAGAAGCTCTTTTAACCGCTTTTCGTCCGTTGTAACAATTTGCGTTTACGCAGGATGAAGCGGCGTTTGCTGGTCACGCGAATGATATCAAGCAAACGAGCGCGTTTCCTGGCCCGCGTCTTATTTTCGCCCCAGATACGGTAGCGCCGCTTCAGACGCGTGGGGAGCGCGATCAGCTTCCCCTCATCGATGAAGGGGACCACCACTTCGGCGATGCTGGGGGCCGCAAGCATGGGGGCGCTATGATCGGCAGGGATAAACACATCGTTCGGACGCGGCGGTCGAGGGGGCGCGGTCAACGCATCTCTGCTCCCCCACAGGAAAAGCGTCGGCACAGCCGGTAGGCGAAAAGGCACGCGCCCCTTGCCAGGCAATTCACAAAGGGAACGGACCAGGATATCGATAGGCTGAAGCTCAATCTCATTTTTCCAGATGTTGGTATAGTCGTGGCGTCGCCCGTTGAAACCCAACGCCAGCACCAGCCCATACAAGCGCCAATCAGAGAAAAGCCAGTGCGCGAGCGTGGGTGTCGGATGCGTCATGTCAAGCAAGCGTAAAGCGAATGAGCACCATTCTGTCAGATAAATGGGGCAGAGAAAAATGGCGCGGGTGACGGAGCATGGATAACGTTGGAGATACGCCTCAGCCGCTCGCGTACCTGAAGAGTAGGCGAGAATGGACCATTGTTCAATCCCTAAAGCACAACGGACCTCTTCAATTGCCTCCGCACTTGCCTGGTAGTATGGTTGCTCGGAATCGATATAAGGTGAACCGCCAATCCCAGGCAACTCAATCATAATCAGCTGAAAGTGCGGTTTGAGCAATGGGGCAAGATTCTGCCAGATCGCATACGTCACACCCCAACCGTGTATCAGCAGGAGTGGAGCTCCACTCCCTTCTAGTCGATAACGCAACATATTCGAGTTCTCTCGTTTCTGTCAACTGCGCATAATGGCAGGTGGGCCACCATATTTCAGAGTAGGGAGAACTACAGACTTGCGAGCATCCTGCAAAAGGACGCCCATCTAACAATGCAGATACATCTCCTCTATGAAATCCAGGGGCATCACCTCTAGACGGTTAGCAAACAACGTTTTACCTCCCAGGTGATAAGATAATTACGATCCTGCTATTGAATCTGAAAGACAGTGTCCACTGGCTCTGTAATTATTTTACCATACTGCCATATACGTGCCAAGATAAAGAAGAGTTAGGAATACACTTAGCATTCCTCAGGAGCTTTTCCTGATTAAGAAGGACATCGTATGAGTACGCAACGCACCATCCTTATCCTTACTTCGAAAACCGGAGGCGGTCACGTTAGCCTTGCAGAGGCATTGCGCGACCGCCTCGCTAAAGATTACCTGGTTGAGGTGATTGACCCACAGCCCGGCTTTATTCACTGGCATTACCGGGTAGTGAGCCGCTACGCGCTCTGGCTCTGGGCCTCTGAGTTTCAACTTGTCGATACGCCGCTCAGAGCAAAGCTGCTTCACTCTGTGAATACGCTGGTCCTGCGGCAAAAACTCAAAGGACTGTTAGAACAGGTACAACCTAATCTTATTGTCACCACTTACCCGTTCCTTTCCTATGAAATAAGGCAGACCCTGGAGAAAATGGGCCTGAGCATTCCGCTGGTGATGCTTTTTTCTGATCCCGCCAGTGTCCATTGCGCGTGGCTGACCGAACGGCACGCGGCTGCTACCCTGGCTCCGACGCAAGAAACCTATAAACAGGCTCTTTCGGTCGGCTTTGATCCCGCCCGACTCCACCTGGTCGGCTGGCCGGTGAGAGAGCAATTTTATCGGGACGACGCATCATGCCGCGACGAAATGCTCATCAAATTAGGGCTGGACCCGCGACGCTTCACGATTTTTTTGCAAGGCGGAGGTGAAGGGGCGGCGAAATTTATGCGCACCATTGAGCTGGTGCTGGCTGCCAGTGAAGATTTGCAGATCATTCTCGCTGCGGGCACAAATGAGGCTCTGCTGCAGCGCTTTCAGGGCGTCAAAAACCTGTACGCGCTACCCTTTACCAAAGAAATCGCTCCCTTTATCGCTGCTTCAGATGTGGTGATGGGCAAGGCTGGTCCTAATACGCTCTTCGAGGCGGTCACGTTGAGCAAACCGTTTATTGCTACAGCCTATATTCCCGGCCAGGAAAAAGGCAACCTGGAGTTTATTTGTCGTCACCAGTTAGGTTGGGTTGCCCTCAAAGCTAAGGAGCAGCAAGCCTTGCTTACCAGGCTCGTTGCCGCTCCTACCGAACTGCACACCATGACGGACTCCGTCGCCAAATATCGGCAATGGAATACGACCGCGAGCGAGACCAGCATTGCAGTGATTAAGCAGCTCTTGCAAGAATAGCAATGGGAAATTGGATTAGCGTATACCACCTAATAACGCTCGTGCGATGACGATGCGTTGGATCTGATTGGTGCCTTCAAAAATCTGGGCCACCTTCACATCACGCATATAGCGTTCAGCTGGATAATCACGCACATAGCCAGCGCCGCCCAGAATCTGGACTGCGTTGGTCGTGACCTCCATCGCCATATCGGTAGCGAAACATTTTGCCATTGAGGCGTACATACCTGCTTTCTGCCCTGAGTCGAGCTTATAAGCGGCTTCGTAGACTAGCAGACGGGCGGCTTCGATTCTGGTTGCCATATCGGCCAACATAAATTGGATAGCTTGAAATGTACCAATGGGCTTGCCAAACTGCTTACGTTCGCGGGCATAGTCGCGGGCCGTCTCAAAGGCTGCCTGGGCTACGCCAACCGCGATTGACCCGATATTGATCCTGCCACCATCCAGCGACGAGAGCGCAATCCTGAAGCCCTGCCCCTCTTCCCCAATCAGATTAGTCGTGGGGATCTCACATTGTTCAAAGACGAGTTCGCGCGTTGGCGATGAATGCAATCCCATCTTACGCTCGGTTTTGCCGAAAGAGAAACCGGGCGTGCCCTTCTCAACCACAAAACAGCTTATTCTCGAAGTGTTGATCTCGGATTGAACACGAGCCATCAGCAGATAGACCTCTGCTTCCCCGCCATTCGTGACCCACATTTTGTTGCCGTTAATCACATAAACGTCACCATTGCGTTGCGCACGACATTGCAGGCTGGCAGCATCCGAACCGGCATCGGCCTCGCTCAACGAGAACGCTCCCAGCAATTCGCCTGAAGCAAGGCGCGGCACCCAACGTCGGCGCTGTTCCTCGCTGCCAAAGCGAGCAATCGAGCCTGTGATCATATTATGGACCGAAAGGCCAACAGCCGTGGCCATATCGCCCTTTGCCAACTGCTCATAGACCAGAGCTCCGGTGAGGCGGCTGAGCGCGCTACCACCATACTCTTCGGGAGTGGCCATCCCTAGCAGACCCAGCTCGGCCATTTTCGAGTAAATTTCGCGGGGAAAATAGTAGCTCTCATCCCAGGCTTCAGCATGCGGAACAATCTCTTGCGCGGTAAAGCGACGTACCATGTCGCGAATATCTGACTGCTCTTCGTTGAGGTCAAAATGCATCATGGGCTCCTTATCTGCGTAACATCCACTGACAACACTCGATTAGCTTAATGTGTCTGATTCTCAGCATGAGCGATCGCGTCGCAGATGC
>DASTZT010000273.1:0-4674 GCA_035764225.1 Ktedonobacteraceae bacterium | reverse complement strand
AGACGTTAATCAGTAAGGATGAGATTAAGAACCGTCTGCTAGTTGAAGGTCAAGACGACGGCTATGTCTGTTCCCATCTTCTGAGATGCTATGGAATTCCGGTAAGAGATCCGCAAACAAAAGGACCACCGGTAAAAGGGGAAATTGACATTCAAGACAGAAAAGGTATTGAAAACCTGTTGGGTACACTCAAAGCTGATCTTAAGGGGAGTGAACCAAGAAGATTGGGCATACTAGTGGATGCGGATCAGAACCTCGATACTCGATGGCAATCTTTTGTAACTATTCTAAAAGAGTTTTATAGTACGGTACCAGATTATCCTTCGCCTGAAGGAACCATTATAAAAGAGGAGGGTCAGCCACCTATTGGTATCTGGCTTATGCCTGATAATCGGCTCCCTGGTATGCTAGAACACTTCTGTAGTTTTATGGTACCCTCGGACGATGTGCTCTGGCCGATAGCTGATGCTATCTTGCAGGAAGTGGTCAAACAAGACTGCCGTTTTCGTGAATCATACCGCATGAAAGCACACATTCATACATGGCTCGCGTGGCAAAAGGAGCCGGGTAAACCATTGGCTCAGGCAATTACTAAGCGATTTTTTGATCCTAAAACTGCACATGCTCAACAGTTTGTTAAATGGATTTGCCAGCTCTTTGAGATCGAGCAGGTAATATAGCAGAAGCGATAAAAGGGGAATCGATTTTAAAACGCTCAAACAAAGAGACTACATGCAAATAGGCTATGTAGTCTCTTTGTTTTTTACACTACGCGGGCCGTTTCTATAGAAACGGAATGACTACGACTAGTGCGCCATCGCGGATTGCAGCGCGGCGCTTTTGGTGTCGGTAGCACGCAGTTTTGCCAGCTGCTCGTTGCTTACCTGCTTGTTTGTTTGGGGATCGAAAACGATATTGTCACGGGAGCAGTAGCGCAGCTTGTGCCATGTGGCCATTGCCTGATCCCAGGCGGGAAGACGTATTGTTGATTCCGCATCGCCCTGAACCACGCGCTGGAAGGCATAGAAAGAAAGCGCCAGGGCGGTCAGGATGCAAACTAGCGTGACGCAGACGAGAATAAGCTGCCAGGTGAAGCCGAGATTGGCTTCTGAGCCGATAAGCACGATAATCAGAAAAATGCACAGACCAACAAGAATAGTTCCAGTTAACATGTAAAGGAGCATGGGAACCTGTTTCGCGGGCATATCGGGCGGTGCGCACCGCTCAACCCCGGAACTATAGGCCGCTTGCATTGTTTTAACTTGATCTGACCGGTTGCAGACCGGACAGGATGTTTTCTGGTCTTCATTAGATGCCATAGAGAAACCTCCTCACTTGCTCGAACCGATGGCCAGGATGAGCAACGCTTGTTGTTTTCCTTCAAGAATAGCATAACACGTTGTTACGTTTTCGACAACGCCAATATGAGCCAACGCCTCTGTCTGAATATGTATAGCAGCATTTTTATATTTTTCTGTTTGACACTTACCCCTGAACGTAAAAGGCTGTAAGTGGGCATGAAACCGCTTGCAATCTTTTTACGTTCACTACTTACCTACGCTTTTTCGCCATTGGCGGTTTCACTTGCCTCACTTGCACCCTCCAGATTCAATCGACTGTTCAACGAGGCGTAGTCGTGCTACAATGGCTCAGAGTGCCACAAGAGGCTACACTATTTCCAGCTATCGGAACAAAGGGGAGGACTTATTATATATGGCTACTGCGGCTATTACTATTCTGGGACTTGGACCCGGCAGTATAGGCGATCTGACTTTAGAGGCGCAATCGATTTTAAAGCAAGCGGCTGATGATTGCCAGCGCGTCTATTGCCGCACGACGATCCATCCTACTGTAGAAGCACTGCTTCAGCAACTTCCCCAGCTACAGATAGCATCGTTTGATCGGCTCTATGATGAGGCAGCAGACTGGGGGATGCTCTACCAGCAGATCGCGCAAGAGGTATGCGCACTCGCGGAGCAGCAACCCGTGATTTATGCTGTCCCCGGACATCCGCTGGTTGGCGAAGCCTCGGTCCAGATCCTGATCCGTCTGGCCCGCGAACGCAATCTTACCACCGCTATCGTCGCCGGACTCTCATTTCTAGAGCCAGTGTATGCTGCCCTCGAACTGGACCCCTGCGAACATGGGATGCAACTGGTTGATGCGACTAACCTGGCTGCTTTGCGGACTGATGAGCTGGCAGGCAAGCTTATTCCCACCGTTCCGCTACTGGTGGCCCAGGTCTATAATCGTCGCCTTGCCAGCCAGGTCAAGCTGGCTTTGAGCGAGTTTTACCCTGACGAGTGGTCCGTCAAACTGGTGCGAGCTGCGGGCGTGGCGGAGGACGAGACGGTGATTGAGCTGCCGTTGTATGAGCTTGATCGTGACAATGTGACCAATCATCTGAGCACGCTCTATCTTCCTCCACTGGATGTGCTTGCGGCCTTGCGTCTCCCCGAAACTTTGCGCTATATTACGATGCGCTTGCGTCGCGAGCCAGATGGCTGTCCCTGGGACCGCGCACTGACCCATCACAGCCTGATCAAATACGTCATCGAAGAGACGTACGAGGTGGTCGAGGCTCTTGAAGAGCAGGATATGGAGAAGCTGGCTGATGAGCTTGGCGATCTTTTGCTCCAGGTATATCTGCATGCCGAGCTGGCGCGGCAGGATGGTGATTTCGCCATTGGCGATGTGTATGAACATATCAATGCCAAATTGATTCGCCGTCATCCTCATGTTTTTGGCGATGTTGAGGTGAACGATGCGGCCCAGGTATTGCAGAACTGGGAAGCTATCAAACGCGAGGAGCGGAAAGAGGCGGGGAAAGATGTGCAAAAAGAGAGCGTGCTGGATGGTGTTCCACAGGCTTCGCCTGCGCTGATAATCGCTCAGGAATATCAGAAGCGGGCCGCTCGCATCGGCTTCGATTTTTCCAATCAGCAGCAACTCTACGCCAAGCTTGAGGAAGAACTGCGAGAGTTGCAGGAAGCGGCAACTCCCGACGAACAACTGGAAGAGATGGGCGATCTGATGTTTATGGTCGCAAGATTGGCGCGGTCGTTGAAAATTGACGCCGAAGAAGCATTGCGGCGCGCTAACCGCAAGTTTCGCCGGCGTTTTCAGGCGATGGAGGAGCTTGCGCGTCAGGAAGAGCGTGCTTATTCCTCGTATAGTTCAGAGGAGTGGAGGGCATTGTGGAAACGTGCGAAAGCAAGGACGCAGCAGGAGCAAATCAACCATTAGAGGGGAGAGATTTCTCCCCTCTCACTTTTGCTCTGCCATTTCAAAAACTGGCATCGGTCATATATTACCGTCCCGCAGCGAATACGACCTGCCAGGAGCCTCTGGGCCAGCTGGTTGTGAAGTAGTAACAGCCGCTCGATGGGATAAGCAGTGTGGTATCCCAGGTACCAGTCTGAGCCTGGGTGGCCTGGACCGAAACACTGGCGGGGCGGCGGTAGGCAAGAGCAATAGATGTGACGGGTGACAGGCCATTGTGCATCGCGAATGTGGGAGATGGCCCATCGCCCAGATTGCCAACGGTGAGGGTGACGGGATCGTTCAGGTTAACTTTCATAAATAGATGTAATGTCACGGCCCAGCCATTCCAAGTAGTGAGGTCAGGCACGCTGATTCTGTCCAGGTGGATGGTGGCATCTGGCCCATCAAAGTTGCCAAGCCAGAGAGGGAATTCTCCGATTTCACTTGTGGTGTCAACGGGCGCTTTAGAAGGGCAGGTAATCGTCGGGGCAAAGCCTGGGACGATGGTGTAAAATTTGTTAGAACTGGATTTCAGGATCGTAATTGAGCCATTGGATACTCTGATGAACCCTTGCGAAACGTAGATCTGTCCGGGGCCTCCGGGGATCTGGGAGGCATCAACCCCTGTCGGGCCTGGCTTCGCGGCCAGCGTAGTAGCAGGAGTTGGATGCAGATAGTTGGCCAGCCCCTGCCAGGTTTGATAAAGCCCCGCTGTACCGGCAAAAGTGACCACAAATATCAGCGATAGAGTGACGAGAAGCGAGAGAAAGATTCTGTTACGGACGCGGGGTGTAAAAAGTTTTGGCGGGTTAGTGTTGGTTGGGGCAGCCTGGAAGTTCTCGAAAGAAGCTATATCGCTCTCATCTTCTTCGAGAGGTAGATTGGTAATGTAAAGTTCAAAGTGATTTTTATCGTCGTCTTCCGGCTCTTGTGCTGGCAGCAGTGTGAGCCATACCGTGTGCATATGCTTCAGGAGACGTGCTCCAAAATCTACAAGATGGCCAGAGAAACTTGGTACTGCTTCGGGTGGTAGATCGGCAAATTCTACCTCGAAGAAATCATCTTCAGACTCCCCATGATGAGCGTGCATGAAATCTCCCCTGCTTGTGCTGGATACTATTGATCTCAATGGTCGAGTTTTTCTGGTACGTCATGACATTGTAAACCATACAATGATATAACGTCCATGCCTATAAGTCCGGCTCATCACTATGACTGCTTTTTATTAGAGGCGGAATCCTACTGCTTCTGCTGTTGTTTGTCCGGTCGTATCTGCATCGGTCGTGCTTTTATTGTATGCGTCCGTTAAACGTTGCCAGGTGTCCGTACCCCCTAAATGATGGATGCTGACGCCTGGGAGCTTGATGGGGGGAGGAGTGTCACCAGCAAAGAGAATAGCAACGGTATGGC
>DASTZT010000272.1:0-5767 GCA_035764225.1 Ktedonobacteraceae bacterium | reverse complement strand
CATCCTCCACTCGCAAGCGCCACTACGTATGAGCGTATGACAGCAGCCAGAAAAGTTGAGGTGGTACGCGATTTAGTTCAGTTATTGGGTGTACGTTATGTTCTGCACTCGTCATACGATCTCACCCTATATGAGTACGATGCCTCCATTGATCGTGGCAAACCCGATATTGTCGTACTCCCGGCCAACAGCGAGGAGATCGCGGAGATCGTCAAAATCGCCGCCCGCTATCATGTGCCGGTGGTGCCACGCGGTGCGGGTACAGGGCTGAGCGGTGGAGCAATCCCTATTTACGGCGGGATCGTGATTGTGTTTACGCGCATGAATCGCATCCTGGAAGTTGACTACGAGAATCTGTACGCCGTTATTCAACCAGGGCTGGTCAATCTGCATTTAAGTATGGCCCTTAACCCAAAGGGCTTTTACTACGTGCCCGATCCCAGCAGTCAACGCTCATGTACTATTGGCGGCAATGTGGGAGAGAACGCAGGTGGGCCGCATACGCTGCTCTCAGGCGTTACTACCAACCACGTTCTGGGCCTGGAGGTGGTGACGCCAGCTGGGGAGATTATCGAGGTCGGAGGCCATACTGTCGATACTCCTGGCTATGATCTGACAGGCTTATTGACCGGCTCCGAAGGCACGCTTTGCATCGTCACCAAAATCATCGTGCGCATCGTCCACCTCCCGGAGACGGTCAAGACGATGATCGCAGTCTTCGATGAGATGGATCATGCCTCAAATACCGTCTCTGAGATCATCGCGGATGGAGTGATCCCTGCCGCCATCGAGATGATGGATCAGATGATTCTGCAAGCGGTGGAAGCCGATACCCACGCTGGCTACCCGATGGACGCGGCTTCCGTGCTTCTGATCGAGGCTGAGGGCATGCGTGAGGCGGTCGAAGAGCAGATAGAGCAGGTTGTCAGCATCTGTAACAAACACTACGCGAGAGTTGTGCGCATTGCCGCCGACGAGACAGAGCGCCAACTGCTCTGGGCCGGACGCAAGAACGCCTTCGGAGCGGTCGGACGGATCAGCCCTGAATTTTACGTTCAGGATGGCGTTGTACCACGAACACAGCTCCCCTACGTCCTGCGCCGCGTCAGCGAAATTTGCGACCACTATGGGCTAAAGGTGGGGAACGTTTTCCATGCGGGCGATGGCAACCTCCATCCCCTGATCCTTTTTGACTCGCAAATTCCTGGAGAGGTCGAACGCGTCCGGCAGGCGGGGCACGAAATCCTTCAGGTCTGTGCAGAGGTTGGAGGCTCAATCACAGGCGAACACGGGATCGGAGTGGAAAAACAGGCAGAAATGGCGCTGATTTTTAACGAAGTTGACCTACGCATTATGCAACAGGTACGCCAGGCCTGGAATCCGCACGAGCTATTTAATCCAGGGAAGCTTTTTCCGCTGCCTGGCCGCTGTGCCGATATCAAACAGTTGTAACCATATTTTGGGAGCTTGTATAATGGCTGAGATTGAAGCACTGGCAGGAATGTTACAACGCCATGTTCCAACGGCTTCGCTAGTGACCGATACCGATACCCTGCGTAATTACAGCGTAGATGGTGTGCTTCCTCGCCTCGTGGTCACACCCTCTACCGTTGACGATCTCGCCCAGGTCGTCGCGCTGGCTAACAAGCATGACCTCACGCTGATGCCACGCGGCGGCGGATCGTGTATGAATCTGGGCGGGATTGCAGAACGTATCGATGTCTTAATCGAAACACGTAAATTGACTGCGCTTCTGGAGCACGAAAGCCCCGATCTTACCTGTCATGTCGAGGCAGGCATCACCTTAGCCGATTTACAGGCACATCTGGCAACAAAAGGCCAGAGGCTCGCACTTGACCCACCTGGGGCGCAACAGATCACAATAGGCGGCTTGCTTGCCTCAAATGTCAGTGGGCCGAAGCGACTGCGCTATGGCACCGCGCGCGATCTGCTGATTGGCCTACGAGTGGTGCAGGCCAACGGCGAAATTTCCCGTAGCGGCGGGCGCGTCGTCAAAAATGTGGCGGGATACGATCTCAACAAACTCTACATCGGCTCGCTAGGCACCTTAGGAGTTATCGCCGAAGCCAATTTTAAGCTTCATCCCATCCCGGTCGCCGAACGGACGCTCCTGCTTACCCATACCAACGTCAATGACGCCTTGCAAACGGTCATAGCCATTCGAACATCGCTGCTAACACCGAGCGCGCTCGAATTGATCGACGCCGGAGCTGCCAGCGATATGACGGATCTTTTTGGTTTCAATCTTCCAGGCAACGGTTATACGCTAGCCGTTAATTTCGAAGGCAGTCCCGCCTCGATTGATCGCCAATTGAACGAGGCGCGTTTAATGGCCCGTCAGTATAATGCTCTTATGGGCGAAGACCTGGAAGGAGAGGAGCAAGAACGCTTCTGGAACATCATACGAGAGCACACGCAGGGCACACTGACCTGCAAAGTTGTCATTCTGGTATCACAGATAGCTTCGTACTTGCAGCAGGTTGAGCAGGTTTGCCGCCGCCATGAGCTTGAAGCGGCGGTGATAGCTCATGCGGGCAACGGGATTCTCTATATTGAGTTGCGGCCAGGTGATGCGGTACCACGAGTCGTAGCAGCTATAGCCGAGCTACGCCGCTACGCGCAAGCAGCAAAAGGCAGTCTGGTAGTTGAGCGATGCCCCGTTGATCTCAAACGCCGTATCAGCATCTGGGGCGATCCTGGTACGAATTTTCCCATGATGCAACGGCTAAAACAGCAATTTGATCCCAAAGGAATTTTTGTGAAAGGGCGGTTTTTGGGAGGTTTGTGAATACAGAAAACATGGTCATTGTAACCGCGCATCCTGAATTTGCACAGGCGGCGCTACACGAATTAGAGCGTCTGGATCAATACTGCTCCAGCATTAAGGAGCTGGCACCCGGTATTCTGCTCTGTACAGCATCTGATGTCACAGCTTTGATGCAGAGAGCTGCGAAAGAACGACCGATCTTTGTCCGTCACCTTGCTCCTGTACAAACGACGGTTCCACTCTGCAATGACGAGCAAGATATTGGCACGATGGCGATGGCAATAGCCGAACTGCCATCGTTCGCCATGCTCGAACGCGGCTTACGCTTCGCAGTACAATCGCGTTTTATCCAGACAGACGACCACGTCGCTAAGCGCCCATACAGCACTGGCAAGCTAAACCAGGCGCTGGCAGAAGCCTTTGCAGAAGAAACAGGGGCTATAGAATCGATCAAAAAGCCTCAGATTGTGATCTCGATCTCCTGTACAGCCACCAAAGGCTACCTGGGAATTTCTCCCGTTGAGGCAAATCTGAGTAGCTGGCCAGGAGGCACGCGCCACTATGCGCAAACACCAGAGCAGATTAGTCGGGCCGAATTCAAGCTGCTAGAAGCCTTAGAAACATTCGACGTGCTGCCGCCCTCCGCAGGGAAAGTGCTTGACCTGGGAGCCGCGCCAGGTGGCTGGACACGCCTGTTACTAGAGGCAGGATTGCAAGTCATAGCTGTGGACCCGGCTCGCCTCGATCCACGTTTGACAAAACATAAACGCCTGGAACATTATTACGGCCATGCAGAAGACTACCTTGAGGAGGCGCTGCGCAAACATAGCCAATTTGATATCATTGTTAATGATATGCGTATGGATGCACGCCAAGCAGCCCGCTTATTAGCTAAAGCTGCTCGCTGTTTACGTCCCAACGGCTTTATTATTAGCACGCTCAAGCTGCCGCATGCCACCAACGTCATTAATCCCCTGACGACGCTAAAGGAGGCTATGCATATACTCAAGCAGCGTTACCGGATTGTTCAGGCTCATCAGTTGTTTCACAATCGGCAGGAAGTAACTATTTTTGCGGCGCAACCATTGCCGGTACAGAGATAACCATACACACCGATGGAGGTTGATATGTCTTCCGAGTCCAGACATGCACAAACGTTAGCTTCAGGGATCATCGCTCCCACGCGCGGTCCCTTACAACGCCACACCCATACATATGATCTCATGCGCCAATGCATCCACTGTGGCTTCTGCCTGCCCACCTGCCCCACCTATGCTGTACTGGGCGTAGAGATGGACTCTCCACGCGGACGTATTTATCAAATGCAGGCAGTGGCAGAGGGACGCCTTGAGATCTCCGAAGATTTCATCGAGCACATGTACTGTTGCGTTGGCTGCCGAGCATGCGAAACTGCCTGCCCATCCGGTGTGCAATTTGGCAAACTGATCGAGGCGGCCCGCGAGCAGATTCAGCTCGAAACGCCTTCGCCAATAGAAAATACTGCCAGCAACGGCCACCATGCCGTGACAGCGTCGTCGCTCGCGGAAGCTCAACCCACCATCGATACTATCGCAACTGGATTGCTACGTCGTTTCTTCTTTGACTTGATGCTACCTTCGCGCCTGATTACCTCTCTGGTCTTCGCAGGTTTGAAGCTCTATCAACGGAGCGGGCTACAGGCACTCGTGCATCGGACAGGACTGCTAGACGCCATCAACAACCTCCCAACGCCATTCCAGGGCAAACTCTTAGTGCCTGAAGCATTGATGGAGGCGGCAACAGGAGAGCTGATGCCTGCACGTCTTGCTGAGATTACGCCAGCTATCGGGCATCGCCGTTACCGTGTTGGTTTTATTAGCGGCTGCATGATGGATCAGGTTTTTCGCGATGTCAATGAAGCAAGCATACGTGTGCTAACGGCCAATGGCTGCGAAGTTATCACCCCTCCTGAGCAAAATTGTTGCGGGGCGCTACACATTCATGCTGGCGAGGCAGCAAAAGGCAGGGCTTTAGCCCGCCACAATATCGATGTATTTGAGCAATACGATTGTGACGCTATCATTATCAATTCAGCAGGTTGTGGTTCAACGCTCAAAGAGTACGCCCATCTGCTGCTTGACGATCCCGTCTACGCTGATCGTGCGAAAGCGTTTAGCGCCAAAATCAAGGATATCAGCGAGTTCCTGGCAAGCAGCGAATTGAATCGTGATATGGGCGAGATCAAGCACGTCGTAGCCTATCACGATGCCTGCCATCTCGCTCACGGGCAAAAGATCAAGCAGCAACCGCGTCAACTCCTCAAAGCCATTCCCGGCCTCACGCTGGTCGATTTGAAAGAGTCCGACTGGTGCTGTGGCAGCGCCGGTGTTTACAACATCACGAATCAGGAAATGGCAACTGAACTGCTGGAGCGCAAAATGAACAATATTACTGCGACCGGAGCCAATATTATTGCGACCGGCAATCCAGGCTGTATGATGCAAATTGCTATGGGTATCCGTGAGCGTGGCCTGAAAATGGAAGTCAAGCATCCCATAGAGCTGCTCGACGAAGCCTATCGCGCTGGCGGATTATATAGCGTGCCAGTGAGCAATGCTATCTCTAAGCAGAAACAGCAACAGACGCTTCTGCTCGGCATCGGTATAGGCATACTGATTGGCGCTATAGCAGCTGGGCGTCGCCGCCGCAAATAAGGCTAAAGTGAGCAACCACAAATGCTCAGGCAATAAAAAGAAGCTAATACGTCAGGTATTAGCTTCTTTTAGTTTAGTATAGTATGTTGACGAACCGAAAGGAGAGCATAACCTCAATGTTGCCGAGCCTGCCATCCCTCAGCGAGAGGGATCGCTCGCTCATCGAACCTCCATGAGCGGAAAACAAGCCGTACGATCATTAGGCCAGCTTGGCTTCACCTGTTACCAGGCGTCCACCTGCCGTCTATCTACCAGGTTCTCTTCCTGGGATCTTGATCTCACATGG
>DASTZT010000271.1:0-4423 GCA_035764225.1 Ktedonobacteraceae bacterium | reverse complement strand
TGTATGCTTTATCAGCCAGGGATGGCAATAAAGCCTGTTATCAAGTCATGGGAAAATTAACGCTTGACATTTCACAATACTTAGAGTAATATACTCATCACAACAAGGAAACATTGGGGTGTCGTTCAACGGTAGGACGGCTGACTCTGGATCAGTTAATTGGGGTTCGAATCCCTGCACCCCAGCCACGTAAGAAGGCTTGAGAAGCCGATTTAGACGAGATGAATTAGGTCTAAATCGGCTTTTTTTGTTATTTTTTCTGAGCCGAAACATGGGCAAGCGCAAGGCCCCTTCCCTTCCCAACACCTCCCCTTGCCCCTACCCCAGGCCCTCTCGCTGTCTCTTTCCCTAAACAAAACATACCTAAAACGGTTCGACCGCGGTGGACGGTGATTATGGAGATGGTCGTATATCCTCAAACATACCTGAACGGGATCTACCACGTTCGACCGGAGGCGGTAGGGGCAAGGGGAGGGGTGGTGTGGCGCGGGGGCCTTGCGCTTGCCCTGCCGGGTCCCCCAATACACAGACACTTAGCCACATAGTATTGACTTATTACTTCATATATGGTATATGAATGATGGTTCATCTACTACTATTAATAGTGGTTGAGATTACAGTAATAAGTTACATGTTTCTTGTAGAGTAGACTAGTGGGTACAGATCCGTCCGTTAAAAGGGGAGTGTTTATGAACAAAAAGCTGCGTATGATTGTACTTGGAACAATGCTGCTTGGAACGATGCTCTTCAGTACATTCGTGATCTCTACAGATTTCGCTCCGACGGCTTCTGCTTCAACTATATACGCACCACCAAGCTATGACCAGGGCTACCGCGAGGGCTATCAAGCTGGCTATCGCGATGGTTCTATGTCTTGTCACGGTGCTCGCCACGAGAATGAACGACGAAAAGCGTATAGCCCTACTCCTTACGATCAAGGTTATGCCGTTGGTTACGAAGCTGGTTTCAGTAAAGGTCTTGCTACTTGCAAACCTCAGTCACGGACATATACCGAGGGCTATCGGGAGGGCTATCAAGCTGGCTATCGTGATGGTTCTATGTCTTGTCACGGTGCCCGCCACGAGAATGAACGACGTGCGTATAGCCCTACTCCTTACGACGAGGGGTTCGCCGCTGGTTACGAAGCTGGTTTTAGTAGGGGGCTTGCTACCTGCAAGAGGTAACGATAGAGTATTCTCCACCTGCTGATAACTTGTCAGCGACAATATCTCGTGTGGCTTTTAGCACCACACGAGATGTTATCTTCTACAAAGCTCACTCCTCACCATCTAAACCTCTTTCGCTGAGCATATATTCCTCGGCTCATTGCGATATATCAGGCAAAAGATATGGCCTCTAAAAAATTTGTCTTTTGCTTCCTTTACGGAAGTATGGACAAACCTTGCACATACAGGATTTATGAATACACCCACCTTGTACTTACGTACACCATATGTTATAGTTTTGTATACTGTTTGCACAACAACCACGAGCAGGAGGATAGATAGAAATGGTTACGCTCACAGCCCAGGTACCACAATCAACTATTTTAGACGCCGGTATTGACGTTTCTCGTGTGGATATAGTCGTTGAGCAACCAGTGATAGCAGATCCCCCTGAGAAGCCAGAGCAACTTGAGCAGCGTTTGCTGGTGACCCGCGCTCTTCAGGGGGATCATGGAGCTTTCGGCGAGATTGTTGACCAGTACAGTACATTGATGTTACGAACTGCATCGATGATAGTGGGAGACCGAGATATCGCCGAAGACGTGGTGCAGGACGCGCTGATCCAGGCATGGCACCACCTGCCAGATCTCCGTCAGGCAGAGGCGTTGCGCCCCTGGTTAATGCGCATCGTCGTCAACCAGTGCATCAGCTTTAAGCGCCGCCTGGCACGCTCAACCGCATTTATGCGCCAGACGCTTTCCGAACAAGAAATTGATTTCATTGCGCAAGCAGCCGACCATTATAAAGGAAGACTAGAGCGAGATTGGGATCTGGCACGAGCCATCGAAAGTTTACCGACGAAACAGCGGGTGGTTATCATCCTTCATTACTACAATGGCATGACCTTGCCAGAAATGTCACAGGCCCTGAGTACTTCAGAAAATACGCTGAAAAAGCGTATCCAGGCCGCATTAACCAATCTCCGACGAATTTTGTATGTGTCCAACCCGGATGAGGAACTGGTTCCTCGCCAGGTACTCAAAAATTGTGCGACGCCCGCCGCTTAACGGATCGCGTTCATGACTGAGTCAGGCACGCTCGACCAGTAAAGAGGGCAGATTGAAAACAAGGACGAGACGGCTTCACCTTGCATGGGGATGATGCTTCAGGTATCGCGAGTTGAAAGCCGTCCATCCCTGGTATCCTCCCCAACTCGCGCATGCTATACCAATATCGTGCGTTGCCAGTAATTGAGCACATCATCGACCATACTGGCTTCGCAGCGAACTTGAAAAATGTTGCGCTGTATCACTTCCTGAAAATAGGCAATCACTTCACGGCCCAGTTCCTGACTGGTGGCCAGGGTCAATATTCCTCGCTCAGCTCCCACTGGAATACAGTGATAGCGACAGGCCAATTCATAGGGGAAAAGATGCAAGAGCCGTTGAGAGGGGTAATGTGCAAGAAAAGCTAGATACGGTAAGGAATCCAGTTCTCGCCCGGTCATTGGTAGTGCCGCCGCTTGCGTCGCCAGGGAAGCCGCATAAACAGGTTCGCGCTCTCTTTGTTCAATCGTTACCGCCTGCTCTGTCCGCAAATGTTGCAAGAGAGCATAGGCCGCACTTCCACATAAAATTTGCAGCTCATATTCAATATCTGCCAGTAAAGGGGTGATACGCCTGACTACTGCCTGCGCACCCTCTAACGGAGTATCTGGTAACACAATCGCACACGAGCCACCTGGCAAGAGGACGATATCGCTACTACGAACGTTGTAGCGGATACGGCCCGCTGCTTGCCGTAAAGCCACTTGATATTGCTCGGTACCCTGGATACAGACTAGCGCCACTCGCTCACAATCTACTAGCTCGAATTTATGGTCGCTCAACCTCTCCACTTTCCTACCCCTCCGTAGCATAGGCGCATTGAGCAAAAAAACGCCTATGCTATCGACCATCTGTCCTGAACCATCGTTACAACATGCGTACTGTGTACTTTTACTACACCTATTGGCATAATACAGGCTCCAAAAAGAAACCTCACTCCTGATCCGGTTACGATCAGGTTAAGGCCAGCAAAAAGGGGTTGAGAATTTACGGGTATTCAGCAACCTCAATTCTTAACAGGGGAAGCAAAATATCAACGGAAATGCAACTCACTTCCCACTCTGATACACACTGTTCCATGACATATTTTGACGTATTGTGAAACTTTTTGCATAGCTTTGACATAGGAAGGTACATTTGTGGATGAAGTGCATTGGAGCACCAGAAGACGCAGCATCTCTCGACCGGGCTTCTGGCAGTTAAGCGTTACTCTCTGCTCTACGCTGATTGCTGTCGGCGCATATCTTGTGATAGTCCACACCCTTGATCCCCAATCCCTCGGTATCTATACATTTGTACAATGGCTGGCGAGCGTGGCGCTACCGATGATTGGCATTGGCACCTCTCGACGAAGTAGCTACCAGATTATCGAGATCTTACGTCGTGAGACTGAGAGACAGGCGGCAGGTATTTTCCACTTTCTCTGGTACCGCCAGTGGTGGAATATCCTGCTTTATTGTGGCATCTATCTGGCTCTGGCAACACTGCTTGCTCGTATATACGGAGCTTTGACATCGTTGTTCTTGCTTCTCGCCGGGTTGGCAGCAATA
This sequence comes from Ktedonobacteraceae bacterium, assembly GCA_035764225.1. Classification (GTDB taxonomy): domain Bacteria; phylum Chloroflexota; class Ktedonobacteria; order Ktedonobacterales; family Ktedonobacteraceae; genus DASRHT01. The sequence continues at coordinate 601 of DASTZT010000271.1, read as the reverse complement.
CCTCTTTTGCTCAGCAACATTGCCAGCATCGTGCTTCGTAGCTTGCGCCGCTCTAATCTGCTCACCATGCTGCACCTCTGTGGCGCGATCTCACTACTCCTGTTTATCAGTATTGCTTCACAGAGCAACGGAGAGCAGGTAGCGGCTTTCCTGCTTGCCTCCTCGTTGGCCGCCATGCTCACACTGATATTGGCGGTCGTTTGCGTGGCAAAGCACTTGCCCCTTCGTAACGCCATCCAGCCCGGTTTCTACATGCAGAGACGTATCCTCCAATCGCTCAAGTGTTCATTGCTGCTGTTTATGCTAGATTTCATTACCTGGCAGCACGGCGAACTGCTACTATTAGCCTGCTGGCGTAGCCCTGCAGAGATCGGTTTTTACGCGCTGAGCGCCAGCATCAGCGCCGCAACAATGCGGCTCGCTCCCACATTCCTCTTTTACTGGATGCTTCCTTTATATTTACGTTATATACCGGGCAAACACTTTGCCAATACCTACGACGCCTTTGTCAAAACTTCCTGCGCGATTGTTTTCCTGGCGGTTCCCATTTGTATCGTCATGATGGTCGCCTGCCCTTTTATCATCACGACCTGCTTAGGCG
>DASTZT010000270.1:0-5099 GCA_035764225.1 Ktedonobacteraceae bacterium | reverse complement strand
CTTCTGCACAACCGCCTTGACGTTGTCTTCCTGAGAAACGACGTTTGCCTTGACGCTGCTCTCATAGGTGGGACCGTAATCGGGCGATTTTGCCATCGTGTCAAGGATCTGCAAACTGTATTGGCCCGCCGGAACGGCAGGTGCTGCCAGGACGATTTTGGTGCCTTTCCTGGCAAGGTCTTTTAAGGTGATGATGTTGCCTGGATTGCTTGCGGGTATAATGACCGCGAGTTTGTTTCTGGCAAAAGGTTGCGGATTACTGACCACCTTAGCATCGGTGGCTTTACTCATATTGATCGTGTCGGCGGAAGCAAAAATATCGGCCTGCGCTCCATTGGTGATTTGCTGGACCAGAATTTGCGAGCCGTTGAAGTTGTAAACGATCCTAATTGTGGGGTGGCTCGCCTGATATTGTTGCGCAATCGCGCCAAACGATTCGGTGAGCGACGCTGCCGCGAAAACATTCAGCGTAATCGGCGCGCTCTGAGTCTGGGTCTGAGGAGGACTCCCACAACCGGCAATGAGCAAAAGCAAAATACTGAGGGGGAAAAATATGCGTAATGGCTGTCTCACTCTCAATCTCCTTTGAAGTAGTATATAACATTGAAAGGTCATTGCCAGCTTGAGCCACGCTACCGTTATGCTGGCTGAAATACGCGCAAGACAAGCTCTATGGATGAATATTCATGCATTGAGTATATGAGGAAAAACAAAAGTCTGTCAAGGCTGCTGTTCATGCCGCTGCTTCGTCCTATACATAGGGCTGTTTTGCCCCATCATATGCAGAAAGCAAAGGTTTTGTCAGAGCATGTATACACCTACATTAGCGACATTAGGCTATATTTTGTCGAAGGATCGCAGCCAGGTTTTGATGATCCACCGCAACAAAAGGCCGGACGATATCCACTTTGGCAAATACAACGGCCTGGGTGGTCGGCTGGAGCCTGGGGAAGATATCGTCAGCGGCATGCGTCGCGAGATTATGGAAGAATCTGGATTAATGGCTGAGCGGCTGCTATTGCGCGGAACCATCTCCTGGCCGGGCTTTGGCAAAGAGGGCCAGGACTGGTTTGGCTTTATTTTTCGGATCGAGGAATGGCAGGGCGAACCTAACGAGGGCAATCATGAAGGAACGCTTGAATGGGTCTCGCTCAAGGATCTGCCAACTCTGCCGCTCTGGCCCAGCGACCATAAATTTTTGCCGATGGTCTTTGATGACGATCCTCGCGCCTTTCATGGCTGTATGCCTTTCCAAGATGGAAAGATGGTTGGATGGAGCTACCAGCGCATTTAAAATAGGAGAGAGACCGTAAGTAGTCTCTCTGCTTTATTTTTTCCGTGAACCTCACCACTAAAAAAATATGAATAATCTCATTGCTAATTACTCCTACCTCATGTATTATATCTACAGGTTTTCTGGTAGTAATCAAAATAGCTTTTAACCTTTAAGGAGGAAAAACATGCCAAATGATACTTCAGCAGCGGTGGCGGCTCTTGGAACGGTTTCTTTGATAGCTGGGCTTATTGGATTGGCTTCGATTGTTTTTAGTATCATCATCTTTTGGAAGATCTTCTCAAAAGCAGGATATAGTGGTGCATTAAGCTTATTGATGCTGGTTCCCATTGCCAACCTGATTATGCTCTGCGTGCTTGCTTTTGGTGAATGGCCTATCTATCGAGAACTGAACTATCTACGTCAGACGGCAGGTGCAAGAGGGCCACAGAATCCTGCCTACCCACAGAGTCCGCAGTATCGCTAAACGCGCACAATTAACCCTTTAATCTACTTCTCGACCGGCGATTTTACACAAAATCGCCGGTCTTTATTTCTTCACCTTCACAAACCTTACCCAGAACAACGAAGACAATCCTCTTATTTTAGGTGGATACGACGACAACATTTCAGAGGCGGAAAGGAGAAAACGAGATGACGAGTAAAACAGATTTCACTTCTCAGGAGTGGACAATGCTGCTATTGGCCCCCATTCAAACCGGGATGGCCGTTTTGCTTGCTTCCAGCAGTGGCTTGATTGGGACAGCCAAAGAAGCCATGACGCTGTATAACGCGACCAATAAACGCGCTGCGCAACAATATCCTAACAACTCCCTGATTCAGGCTCTTTTGTCGAGCGACAATGGGTCAGAAGAGAAGCAGGTCTTTCAAAAAGTTAAAACATACATTACTGACGAAAAAGCTCGCCAACAGGTCAAGCCAGAGGCAATACAGGCATGTCGCAACATTGCCATGCTCCTCTCCCAAAGAGTGCCTTCTCAAGAAGCGGAGGGCTACAAGCAGTGGCTGCTAGATGTCAGTAGCAAAGTGGCCAGTGCGTCCTCGGAGAATGGACATACTGTCAGCGATGCCGAAAAGATGACCTTGAAAGAGATTGCGGATGCGCTGGGGACGGTGCGCATGCCCACGTCCTAAAAAAGAAACGCGGAACGCGGCTCCCATAGAGTAAAGCTCGTTTTGCCCTATTGCTAAGAAAAAGGTCGTATCACCGCTACGGCCTTGCGGCAACAGGGCAAATTGCTTATTTGAAGTGGCTGACGTATAATTTGTAGTTAGTAGCCCGGTATCCGTACAAATGGGGAGGGATGACGATCCTTCCTGAAGCTCATATTGTCGTTGATGGTACGTATCAACATGAAACATATTGAAACGATTTGACATGCAGTATTTGACAATTGAGCCTATATCATAGTATGATAGCTTTCGATATAGTCCGCCGTAGAACTGTGAGAGCTTCCTGTGAAATACGCGGGAAGAAGTACGCAGCGAGAGAAAGGGAAAGCTATGCCTCAGGATGAGCAGTCGCAACCGAGGCGGCGCAGAACCAATACAGGCGAGCAGGATACTAGCTCCCAGTATGCTAAAACCATAGGAAAATCGGTAGGCCCAACCACGCGAACAGAGGGATATCCTGACGAGGGCTTATATGATCCACCGCGTCAGCATACGAGTACTATTCGTCGCGATAATCCCAAAGCGCTGGTGCCTCGCTATACAGGCGCGCCAGTATCGCCAGCCCCCATCCAGGTTCGTCGCCAACCCCAGCAGCCAGACATGAAGATCTCCCCACGTTCACCGCGTACAACAACTTCACACCCCCCCCAGGAACGCAAATTTGCTACCCAGAGAAACTTTCACTGGCTCTTTCCTGCTGGCATTGGCATGATTGCGATGCTCGTTTTGTGGATGGTTGGTTCCAGTGTTTTAGCCTGGGGCGTGCAGCGTTATGATGATTACCGCTACGGTGTACCTCGCACTTTTCAGATGGATGCTGTCGTCGGACACGGTGGAGATAGCCGTTTGCATCCCAGCCACTTCATCGCCATGAATCTCAATCGTCAGGCGATTGTTGTAGAATTTATGGCGGGAGATCCGGCCAAATCCGTCAGCTATGTCGCGCCTGTGTATATTGCTGGCGATGGCGGCGATCTGGCTCCTATCACCTTAGAATTTCGCGATGTTGCCGGTAATGGCAGACTTGATATGGTGATTCACATCCATTTACCCAGCCAGGATCAGGTCTCGGTCTTCATCAACGACGGCACCAAATTCCGCCCATCCAGTGGCAGCGATAAAATACGCATATGACGACGCTCTAGACGTATTGTCGATGGATGCCAGCCCACCAAATCCCCAAATTGTCGTAGGGGCTTGCTTCAGCACGCCCTGCGCGATGATGCAGACGAATAAATTCTCTTGGGAATCTCCTCTCCTGTGGCGACGACATTCATGCCGTCCGATTTATCGCCTGCCTGCTCCAACATCGCGCTAAAGCGGACGCGCTCAAGCATGTCGCCACAGCGGGGGGTTCCCAAAATCATTGGTTCAGGTACATCATGGTATCCCTACGACGGCTTAACGGAATTGTGGGGCATTATCTTGAATGGAAAATTTCTCTGTAATGCTCCGCCACCATCGCGGCTGGGAAGAAGCGCAACAGGTTGACGACGACCAGAGAAAACGCCATCCAGTCAAATCCTGCATCAAGTGGCACCCCTAGCACCGTTCCCACTACAGGCATAACAATGCTTAAAAATGCCTCATTAAAGGCATCTGGAAACAGCAGAATGCCTAGCAAGGCAGCGATTGCGCCCAAAAAGAGGAGTTTGCGGGCGATGGGGACGCGCCTATCTTTTAATAATGCCCCTATCAACTTTGATGTTTTTACGCCATGTAGAAAAATGTCTCGTCGTCGTGGGTGCTCACGATGCCTGACTATCTGTTGCACTATTCCAGCTCCTTCCTGAATAACCTACACGTAATACGTATGGACAGGCGGGCTGGTTGTAGAGAGCAAGAGAGCGGAAATGCTCTCACTTGCTCTCTTAGTGATGGAGCCAGACCGGGATCAGCAGCGTCATGGCGAATTCCAGATGCCAGAGGGTCAGCCCAACGGTGACAATCGCTAACATGATATGGAAGGTGCGCCAGTAGCGTATGACATAGCGGAGATACTGCTCGCGCTGCAAGGCTTTTTCTGTGCGCTGCAATTCGCTGATATGATCGTGAGCGCCTGGAAGGAGCGCACCCGGACGCGCCAGGACACTCTTTCTATCGGGCACGAAACGATATTGTACGGTATCGCGACTAATCTCCTGGGGAGTTTCTTCCAGCGAGATATAGGCCATATCCCAGGATGTTTGCAAAACGCCGCGCTCTTTAGCGCCTCCTGCCTGTGCGGAAGGCTTTTTCGAACCGGCCCAGGGGAGTGGTGTGCCAAAAGAGGAGTCAACGATGCTGCGGGGATTATTATCGGGGTTGAAGGTGCGCAGCTCCTGTTTATTATGCACAACTATCGACTGTAAGTTTCGCGTCAGGGACTCGATGCGGTCCTCTCCCTGAGCCGTGAGCGCGCGGCTGGCCTCTTTAGCAATCTTCCTCGGCGTAAAATGATCGATGGTACGTCCGATCATGCCACTGATGGCAAGGGCGATCATGCCCCAGAGCGCATACGTACCGGAGCGCGGGTTCAAATTACCAAAGGAATGCAGGCAGAGCAAAGTCAATCCAATGATGCCAAAGGCCATATGCCATTGTAGCGAACCATTCAGCTTGCCTACTGCTCGCTTGCGCGAACGACGATAGA
>DASTZT010000269.1:0-8044 GCA_035764225.1 Ktedonobacteraceae bacterium | reverse complement strand
CTGCGCCATCTGGTTGACAAAGGCGATCATCCAATCGTCGTCATAGAGCATGAAGGTGTTGATGGTGATGCCATCGCGAGTACAACGTTGCACCTCCAGCAAGGTCTGTTGCTCGGCAAATGGGCTGGGATAGGCAAATTGCCAACCGCCGTACCGCTCCTCGTACCAGACCGTAGGACCACCATCGGTAATCATGATAATCTGCTTATTGACGCCGCGATGCCGTGATAAGAGCTGGCGAGCCACCATCAGCCCGTGCGCCATATTGGTGCCGCGCTCATTGTCGTAGCGGCTCATTTCAATCAGTTCCTCAGGCTTATATTCGCGCGCAATAAACGAGAAGCCGACGATGTAGAGATTATCGCGAGGAAACTGTGAGCGGATCAGGCTTTCCAGGGCAACGGCCACCTTCTTTGCGGCCTGTTGGCAGCCATTATAGATCATGCTCAGGCTCAAATCGATCATCAGCACGGTTGACGATTGCGTGGTGAACTCGGTGCGATAGACCTCAAAATCCTCTTTCGCCAGAGCCACAGGCGTACCCGTACCGCGTCGATGGAGCGCGTTCATCAGCGTTTTCTCCAGATCGAGCAGAAAGGGATCGCCGAACTGATACGCTTTGCTCTCATCAGTGCGTTCGCCGCCAACGCCGCGATAGGGACTGACATGCCGCCCAAAACCATCGCGCTTCATCTTATTGAAGATATCTTGCAGCGCCTTTTGGCCGATTTTGCGGATTCCCCTGGCGGTCAGTTCCCAGCGATTGCCCTTCTTCTGAATATAGCCCGCCTCTTCCAGCATCTTCATCAGTTCTTTAAGCTGCTCAATCGACTGATATTCCTCGTCGCCCAGCAGTTCTTTCACCTTCTCGCTATCAATCGCTTCCAGATCATCGAGGCGACGAGCTTCCTGGAATTGATCTTCCAGCCCCTCCATTTGCTGCATACGCCCCATCATGCGCATCGCTTCATTGAGCGGCAACGACTCATTGCCCCGGAAGGGGAAGCGCGTCCGGGTCTGCTCAGATGGTGCCAGCATTTCGAGGTTCTGCGCCAGTTCCATCAGGTCAACGCGGATGCGGTCATCGCCCATTAGCTGTTCCATCAGATCTTGCAGCTCTTGTCGTTGCTCCGGTGAGAGGTTATCGAGGATGCCCTGCATAGCAGCCATCTGTTGCTGCATTTGCTCAATCAGATCGTCCAGGCTGTTCACGCCAGGAAAATACTGACCGTGCTTCTGCATAAACGAATCGAAATCTGGCTCGCGACCCTCCTGACGCTCGCGCAGCATGTTGTTCAGGTCGCGGATCATCTCGCGCATCCTGGCAATATCTTCGGGCGTCATATTCTGCAAGGATTGCTGCATGCCCTGGAAAAACTGCTGCATCATCTGCTGTTGCAGGTTATCCATCAACTCTTTGAACTTTTCGCGAGCTTCATCATCCATGAAGTCATACTCGGAGAGACCCTTGATCTGACCAGGAATATCCTGTGGCAAACCATCAAGATAATCCTGCTTGCGTTTCGCGATACTCTCCAGCATTTTCTTCATTTGCTCAGGAGAGAGGCCGCCATCCTGCCCACTCTGCCCTTGCTGACCACCCTGAGATTGCTCGCCAGCTTGCGGCTGCTGCCCCTGTTGAGATTGCTGCCCAGCTTGGCCGCTTTGCGGTTGATTTTCTGATGGGGCTTGCTGACCGCTTTGCCCATTCTGGTTATCGAGGCGGCGTTGAATGCCCTCGCGTTCCAGTTGCTTGATCTCTTCTAACTTTTGACGTAGATCGTCCATCACGCCCGATGCCATATTGTAGCGATTAAGCTGCTCCCGGCGGCTCTCACGCATGCGCTCCATCATTTCGCGCAACCCCATAGCCCGGTGTCCATCTTCGCCACGGATACCCTCTTGCATGAGACGCTTCAGCGCCTGTTGCAGATTGCCATTTTCCAGGTAGTCATCGGAGAGGGCCTTCAGAATGTCGTCAGCATCCAGGCCCTCAAGGCGTTGCGTTCCATCCCAGCGTGAATACCCATAGCGATTTCTGTAAAAGCGTTCGAACATATCGCTTGATCCTTGTTAGCGTTAACGCCGATAGCGCACCTTGCCTCTGACATCATCTTTATTCAGACGCCGATTCAGGTGCAAACCTTCGAGAATGAACTCGATGGTGGATGCGATACTGGCCGGGCTGCCACGCCCATTCAACTTATCAATAGCTTTGCTCAAGCCACCAACTTTGGAAAGCTGGTTGACGTAATCCATCGAGGGCATATCATCGCCCACCTGGACATTCAACCCGCGCTCAAAGCCTGCCAGGAGTTGGTCAAATTCACGCGGGTCAAAGTAATTGCCAAAGACACTGAGCACCGCCGCATTGATCAGCTTCTGTACAATACGATCTTCTTTGATATCACCGACGGCATCTAGCTCGATCTTGCCACAGGTCGAGGCCATGATCGCCGATAGGTCGCTGATGCGAGGCGAAATAGAACGTTCCTTCAAGCGCAGAGCGCGTCGGCTGGCATTACTGAGCACGTTCTCATAATTGGAGATAGAGACGCGCACACTCACCCCTGAACGCTGGCTAATATCGTTGCTGCGGCGCGCCAGGTGTGTAATTTCCGCAATGATCTCCTTCACGAAAACCGGGACGATGATTTCCATCCCTTCGGTGGAGAAATGGTTGCTCTCGGACTCCATAATTTGAATCTCATGTTCGAGAGAATTCGGATAATGGGTGCGGATCTCGGAGCCAACACGGTCTTTCAACGGAGTAATAATGCGACCACGATTGGTATAGTCCTCAGGGTTGGCACTGGCAACCACGTAAACATCGAGCGGCAGACGGATCTTATAGCCGCGAATCTGCACATCGCGCTCTTCCATGATGTTCAACAAGCCCACCTGAATGCGTTCGGCCAGATCGGGCAGTTCATTGATACAGAAAATACCGCGATTGGTGCGTGGGATCATGCCATAGTGAATGGTCAGTTCATCTGATAGATAGCGGCCCTCCGCCACGCGAACAGGGTCTACTTCACCAACAAGATCAGAAATGGTGATATCTGGCGTTGCTAACTTCTCGCCATAGCGCCGGTCACGCGGAAGCCAGGCAATCTCCACCTGGTCCCCTTGCGTCTCTACTTTATCGCGGCACGCCTTACAAATGGGTTCGAAAGGATGATCGTTAATCTCACAGCCGGCAATGATCGGCACAACTTCATCTAACAAATTGACGAGACTGCGTGCCATACGTGTTTTTGCTTGACCTCGCTCGCCAAGAAAGATGATGTCCTGACCGGAGAGGATGGCATTCTCAATCTGAGGAATAACGGTTTCCTCATAGCCAACAACTCCCGGAAACAAGTCTTCTCCATTACGAATCTTCAGAATGAGATTTTTCCGCATCTCTTCCTTCACAGGAAGTACCCTATATCCACTTTCACGCAACTCACCAATAGTGCGCGGTCGAGTAGTTGTGGTCATTCAGTTTTATGCTACCTTTCTTGGGGGTTGGCTCGTGTGATGCATGTCTGGGACTGAGGGCTTATTGACCGACCCTGCATGATCCTACGGTACCAAAAACAGGTGGAACCATACTTGATTCTACAGCCTCACACGAGAAAACGCAAGGGTATAAAACGCAAAATGGTTCAACCTCGTCAATAAACACCTGATTTAGAGAAAGAGGCTAAATATTTTCTCAAGAAATTTGCAAAACTACTCAAAATAAACTCAATAAAATGGTGGAGATGATAAAAATTTTCCACGAAAAATGGCATAAATTCATCAAAATAAGCTCTCTAAAATAGAGCAATAACTAAAAATATCCTCAAAAATCTGACCAAAAAAAATTTACTTGTACAAGCTCACTGTGCTACACTATGTAGCAAACATAGCTCCGATTACGTACTAAATAAAGCGACGCAAGTCGTGAGAAAGGCAAATGAGAGCTAAGCTAGCAGGGTAAACTATCACTATCCCACCTTTTTCTTTAGATACGAGGGCTATGCGCGTTGGTGATCTATTTTAGGAGGTTTGTTCTCCTTTACAAAGGATGACACACAGTATGGCGAAGGAATCTGCAACGCAAGGTACGGCACACTCGGCTCATGGAGATGAGCATGCAGGCAAAAGTAGTATGCTAGGGCCTATTCTCTGTTGGGCGGTCGTTTTTGCAGACATCGGCACCTCTGTCTACTATACACCAGGTATCTTATATCAAACTGTTCAAGGGCTGGCTGGTTTTTTTGTTTTCCTGACCATGTCCGTCTTTGTCCTGCTCACCTTGAAATACGCCGAGGTCACCCACCGTTTCCCGCAAGGCGGCGGCGTGGTGACGGTAGCAGCGCGGGCTATTGGCTCCTGGTGGGGAGCACTGGGAGGCATGTTTATCCTGGTTGACTATTTCCTCACAGCAGCTATTAGTAGCCTATCCGGGATTCTCTATTTAAGCGTGGTTGCGCCTGTGATCGGTCCATACGCCTTATGGATTACGATTGGCGTCTTGATCTTGCTAGGCATTTTGAACTGGATTGGCATCAGTGAAAGCGCCCGCGTTAGCCTGGTTGGAGCTGTGATTGCATTCATCAGCGATCTTGCCATCCTCTTCACGGTCTTCTCGCATATTTCTTTTGCTGAGTTCCTATCGTTAATTCCCAAAATGTTTGCCAGCCATTCGCTCACTGGCTATTCTTTGCTGGCAGGGTTCGCAGGCTCCTTCCTGGCGTTCTCAGGTCTGGAAAGTATCTCGCAGCTCTCACCAGTGATGAGGCAACCCCATAAGAAGGTTGCGGGTCAGGCTCTTTTGCTGGTAGTGCTGACTATTGGCATTACCAGCCCCTTATTGACGATGCTCTCAACCATACTGCTTCCACAGTTCGCCAATGATTCGGTGAAATCGGCTCAAATCATCTCACTGCTGGCAGGCCATTGGGGCAACATTGCCTTGCAGACGGAGGTCGCCATCAGTGCCAGCGCGTTACTAGTATTTGCCAGCAATACCGCCATCATTGGGGCTTACCACGTTTTTATGGCGCTCTCGCGCATGGAGTTTCTGCCCGGCCTGATCCTACAACGCAATAAATTACGCGGCACGCCTCATTACTCCATCGCGCTTGCTACAGGCATTCCCATTCTGATCTTGATCGCTGTATCGGCCAATATCAACATCCTGGGAGATATGTATGCCTTTGGCCTGCTGGGAGCCTTTACGCTTACCTGCCTGGGCCTGGATATCGTGCGGTACCGCGATTGGAGAAAGTCGCGCCTGCTGTCGCGAGCGAAACAACATGCGCAAAGCGATGGGAACATACATCTTGCTGAAGGCACAGACGTGCTCACCTCCCCTGGTCGCGACCATCTGAATGGGCAAAGTCCCATTTCCCCGGAAGCAAGCGGACAGCTCATCCATGATACGGAAGAAAAGCCAAAAAGCCTCTGGTTCAAGATTGACTTTTTTCTGGGAGTGTTAACTACCCTCCTGGTCAGTCTGGCATGGTCTACCAATCTGGTAACCAAGCCTCTGGCGACTGCATTTGGCGGGACCGTCGCCCTGCTAGGAATGGGCGTTGCCTATATGAACTATGCGCGCTATAAACAAAAAGGCCGCGTCCCTGTACCGATGGCGGTTACACGTATCGAGGAACGCTTCCCAGGCTCTGTACTGGCGGTACTGACGCAGGATAACCCGCGCAATGATGCCATTATCCGAGGCGCAGTGCATAGCGCCGAAGAGACCGGACCAGCGATATTTCTCTATCTGAGTAAATACCAGCCGCGTGAAACCGCTCCACGGATGATGGAAATCGTTGATCCTTATCTAGAAGACCAACAGGCGAAAGCAGACTTTAGCAAGGCTGAAGGGCTGGCGCTCAAAGCCAGGATTCCAACACGCAAGTATCTTTATCTGCATGAGGAGCCGGATGTTGTCTCCCAGGTCTGGCAGTTTATGCGACCTCACGATACTGTCGTTGCGGCGGAAGATAGCGAACGCTTCAAAGATATTAATCCTGATCGTATTCGCTACGAAATTACCCCGCAAGGCAAAGTTGCTCACTTGCTGAAAGAGTGGAAGAAGCCAGAGCCGCTGGTCTCCTAAACGCTCGACTGTTGGCAGGCCTATTCGTCACTATTAAAACGGTAGCCTACCCCGGATATCGTCAGAATAAAACGAGGATGTGCGGGGTCAGGCTCAATTTTTCGCCGTAATTGACCGATATAGACATGCAAATAGTGAGCCTCAGACCCATATCCCGTGCCCCACACCTGTGAAAGCAGCATCTGACGCGTCATAATCTTGCCACTATTTCTCATCAAGGCTTTGAGCAGATCGTATTCAGTCGGGGTTAACTTTATTTCTTTCCCATTGAGCTGTACAAGTCGTTGCGCGAAATCAACTCTGAGAGGACCGGCGGTAAAAACGGGCTCGGCACCGGATGGCACCTGGGCCGTGTGACGTAGCGCAACGCGCACGCGGGCTAAAACTTCATTCATGCCAAATGGTTTGGATACATAGTCATCAGCACCCAGATCAAGAGCAAGTACTTTATCGCGCTCGGTATCCTTGACTGATAACACGATGATGGGCAAGTTAGATTGTGCGCGCACCTGCTTACAAACTTCCAGGCCACTGATCCCTGGCAAAGCAAGATCAAGCAGCATCAAGTCCAGGCGATGATGGGTAACCGCATCAAGAGCTTCTTCCCCACTGGCAGCGGTAAATACTTCATAATCATGCGCCGTCAAACTGCGCTGCAAGGCGCGCAAAATCTCAACTTCGTCATCCACCACCAGGATTCGAGCACCACCTCTGGTCATATAGCTATCCTTCCACCTTTGTAACCGGCAAAGTAAACCGAAAAACAGCTCCTCCACTACTGCGATTTTCGGCCCAGATGCATCCTCCATGCACCTCTACCAGGCCACGACATACTGCCAGCCCCAACCCTGTTCCCATACTACTGGTTTCTCGCCGCGCCGTCCCCATGACCCGATAAAATTTGTCAAAGATGCGCTCCTGGTCCACCTTTGGTATACCGGGACCATCATCAGCGATGCTCACCATAACCTCCTTGTCGCCCTTCTCAACAGCTATCTCGATGGGCGTGCCGGGAGGGGTATAGCGCAGCGCGTTTTCTAGCAGATTTGTTAATACCTGATCCATTTGCAAGTAGTCCAGCTCTATCGGTGGTAAGCTCTCAGGAATAGAGACACGCACATCTCTGCTTTGTAAAGCGATTTGCATATGGCCTAAGACATCATGGATCAACTCGTCTAAAGGATACCACTCTTTTTCAGGCTTAAGTGCTCCTCCTTCAATACGCGACATATCCAGCAGGTTCCCCACCAGACGATTGAGACGATCCGTCTGCCGTTCAATAGCCAGCGCGAAGCTACGCCGCGTCTCCTCATCCCATTGTACATCTTCCTGAAGCAGACTACTAGCTGCGGCTTTGATGGAGGACAGAGGCGTGCGCAGGTCATGTGAAACGGATGAAAGCAGAGCAGAACGCAAAGAATCGGTGCGCCTGAGTAGTTCAACCTGTAGATTCTCACGCCGCAGACGCTCTCGTTCGATTACAGCTGCTGCCTGGTCGAGAAACGTCCAGAAAAAAGCTGTTTGTGGATTGAGCCGCTCTTGTTCCTCAACATTGCGCTCAATACTGAGGCAGCGCGAATGGTCCTCGATGACGAGGCGCACTACTCCCACCACCTTACGGCTGACATGTAGAGGGATCAAACGCACATAATAGCGCCCTGGCGATTTTGTAGTAACGACGCGCTTGAAACGATGAGCCTCGTTTTTTCCGGCTTGCGAGAGCGTCGAGCCATCGTATAGATCGACAATGTGGCCCTGCAACATCACTGCTTCAGCCGTTTTTTCCTCATCAGGCAAGAGCTGTATCTCTTTAGCTGCTTGATATGCTCCCGCTTGTAACACCAGTTTTTCTCTTTTATCAGGCAAAAAAATGGCGCAATCACGTACACCCTCATTAGAAAAAACGTTGACGATAGCCTGTGATACAATACTCAGCTGACGATCCAG
>DASTZT010000268.1:0-19493 GCA_035764225.1 Ktedonobacteraceae bacterium | reverse complement strand
CTGGCTCAGTGTTAGCCACCAGGGCAAGCGCGAGGCCCCATCCGCCCCACAAGCCCCTCCCCTTGCCCCTACCACGCCTGACCGGCATTCAGCGTCCCGTTTGGATTTTGGGAGATTGGTTTTGGGTTGACACGATTTTGGGGGAACGGTAGGGGCAAGGGGCGGTGAGGTGGATGGGAGGGGGCCTCGCGCTTGCCCAGATGGGGTGGAGGGGCCTTGCGCTTGCCCTGACTTGCTTAGGCAAGCACCGGCCCCCCCCCTTCCTCTTATCGTTGCGCGACGTAGTGCGATTCGTATTGTAAAAGCACATGTTCGACCCAGACAGTATCGATGGTGGCGTGGCAGGCCACAAAGATGGCATGGGCCTCGTGCAGGCTGTCAAGACCAGCCTGGTACTGCTCGTTGGGCAGTGGTTGCTCTTTGCCTGTTGCGGACTGCGATTGGCTCTGGAGAATGATCGTCACTCCGTGACCGTGCAGGGTTCTGGCGTAGTCTAAGCGCAATCCACGCTCAAAGAAGATCTGCAGGGCTTTTTTGTAATAAGCTATTGCCTCATCATAACGTTTTTGCGCCGATAGGATACGTCCCAGCAGGCGATAGGTGCGTCCGATGGTGCGAATGGCCTGGTACTCCTCTAAGTCCTTCAGCGTCTGAAGCGCCAGTTGCTGCGCGTTCTCCAAATCTCCACGCAAAAAGTAGGCCGTTGCCAGCAAGTGCCTTCCCTCGATAATGCTCTCTCGCTCCAGTCCGTCAGAGATGGCACGCTGCAAGGTTGATTGGGCGCGATGGAGCAGACGGTGACAAAGCGGAGTGATGCATTGGCCCTGCTGACCCTGGCTCTCATTTGATTGGAGCTGGCAGGCGATAATAGCCTCGACCAGCCGCAGATCGCCCAGAGTCAGCAGGGCATAGCGGATACAGCGTGTGCTCTTGATCTCGCGTCCAATCGAAATGGCTTGCCGGATATTGGTTGCAGCCTCGCTCAGTTTCCCTTGATTTTGTTGCACGGCTGCCAGATCGACGTGGCACCAGCTCATGCGCTCGCGGTCGTTGATGCGCTCGGCAATGGCCAGACTCCGTTTGAACCACTCTTCAGATTCGAGCAGATTGCCAGAACGATGCTCCAGATCGCCCAGGTTAAGCATCACAAAAGCCATATTTGGCACATCTCCGCAACGCTCCGCCAGTTCAAGGGAACGATGCGTATAGCGACGCGCCAGATCAAGCTCGCCCTGTAAAAGATAGATCGCACCCAGGTTACTACAGACACGCGCCATCTCTGAGACCAGCTCACTTTTTTCGTAGAAGGTCAGAGCCGTTTGCATATGGGTCAGCGCCTCGTTGAGTCGGCTCAGGCTGGCGGCGACGATGCCCAGCCGTTCGTGAGCGTAGCCTATCTCCAGAGGATCGCCCAGAAATGTGCGCTCTGTGCGCGTTTGTAGCTCTCGCGGTGAAAGAATCTGCTCATTTTCGGGTAATGTGGCTTCAAGGCTGGCAGCAGCCGAGCCGAGCCGGGCGGTAGTTTCCTGGAGAGAGGGCGTTGTCAGCGGTACGACGCGTTCAAGCATCTCTAATGCTTCCTGGATGCTATGACGAGCCTCCTGGTAGTTGCCCTCCAGGCGGTACATCTCGCCATATTGTAGTTGCAGCCCGGCCCAGGCGGAGCCACTCACCACTCCGGCTCTAGCCATCACGTCTTTGCCGCGCCCGTAGCATTCATACGCTTTGGCATAGTCTCCTGTCAGTCGCCAGGTATTGCCCAGCTCGCGCCAGATCAGTCCTTGCAGTTGGGCTTCCTGCTGCAGCTTTTGCTCATTGTCGCAAATGTCCATTTGCCGTTGAAAATCTTTGCTTGTACGCAGGTCGAGAGCGCAGATATAGAGATGTTGTGCATCCTCGTAATTCCCCTGAATGACGCTACATTCGGCAATGCGCTCCAGGATGCGGCAGATGCGTAGCGGATTGGAGTGCGCAATCAACGCAAGCGGTTTTGGTGTCAGGCTTTGAATGTGTGCGTGCATGGCAGCGCCTTCGGGCATGCGTAGCTCATCGCCAGCGATAGCTTGAACGGCTTGCAAATAGTACTGTTCTGCCTCGGTATAAGCTCCTAATGTGTATGCCTGGTTACCGGCGAGTTCGGCATAGTGGGAGACCTGTGCCGGGTCGCCCCCACCTCGGCTTAAGTGGTAAACGATAGCGACCGCCGCTTTCTCTGGCGAAGCCACATTCGCGGCCTTGATTGCTTCTGCCACCCGGCGATGCAGTTGCGCTCGTCGAGCTGCGGAGATATGCTCGTAAAGATGATTAATAATCAAAGGATGCCAGAAATAATAAATGATATGCGCTCCGGTGCCTTCTTCAGTCAGTAGTCCGGCGCGTAGCGCCTCTTCCAGAAGGTCAACAACGGTATCCTCGCTATGTTCACCAGCGAGAGGGAGGAGCTGGCTCAGCTCGAAAGAACGTCCCAGCACTGCGGCTTTACTTAGTAGCACCTGGCAGCCGCTACTGAGACGGCTCAAGCGTCGTTCGAGCACCGCTTCGATAGCCTCTGGCAGGGAGCGATGAGCACGCGCAGGCTCCCGTTGGGCTTGCTGACTCAGTTCTGTTACCGAGTTAAGGAGACGAGGCTCTTGCTCGTTGATCGGTTCATGTTCGTGATACGTTGCCCTAACGTAACGGGCCAGCTCTTCCGCGAAGAAGGGATTGCCCGCTGCCTGTGTTTGAATGGTCTGAACCACATCTTTCGGCAAATGTGACACCAGGGAACCTATCTGCGAGTTCGTTAATGGCAGGATAGAAAGAGCCGTGATGGCCTGCTCACGGCGCAGATCGGCAATCAGCGTATGTAGTTTATGCTGCGGAGAAAGCTCTCCATCGCGACATGTACCAAGAATTAGGATACGCTGATCCTGGATATGATGGGTGAGATAGGTGAGCAGTTCGATGCTGCTATCATCTGCCCAGTGCAGATCATCAAGCACCAGGAGCAAAGGGTGCATTTTGCTCAGTACGCTCAACAGTCCCAATGTTCCTTCCCACAGATGAAGCCGTTCTTGCTCGTGTGGAACGGATGGTATGCCTCTGGCGACAGCTGTATATGCTGTATGGGCAGCCAGCTCTGGCAGTAGGGTACTGAGTCGCTCAAGTTTCAAGGGAGAAACCAGAGGAACGCTGGCCTCTCCAGAAGGAGCGACGGCGCTAAGCAAATCTTCAAAGGTAGGTGTGCCTTGTAGCAGGGTACGTAGCAACTCTGTCCAGAGATGATAGGGAATGGTGCCTTCCTGCTCATAAGAGCGGCTCCAGGCGACAGCCCAGCCCCGCGTATATGCCTCAAGGCTCAGTTCTTCGGCTAAGCGAGTCTTGCCAATGCCGGATTCTCCCTTGAGTAACAGGAAGTGCAAGAGTTTAGATTTGGTCGTCAGAGAAGGGGGCGGCGATGGATGATGGATGATATCGCCCTCAGGGGTAAATCTGGCGGGCCGTATCCCTTCTACGGAGAGCATGATGTTATGCATCGTTTGCGTCTCGCGCTCTCGTCCAACGAGCGGGCTCTGGTTATGGCGTCCCATCTGGAATGCCGGGCGGCTAAATGAAACTTCCTGCAGCGAAGGAGCCGGAGTCGTGACGCTGGGCGCAGGCGCTGGCTGGGTACCCTCTTTCTCTGGCAGGCTTTCAGAGAGTTGAGCAAGTTGCCCCGTTGCCTTCTTGACAGTATACATGGCTGGGATATGCCCCTGGCGTAGAGATTCGTAGAGTTCGCGCGTCTCCGGCAGCGGCTCACCCTCGTAGTCACGCTTGAGCGTAGTGGCGTATTGACGATAGACCTGGAGTGCCTCGCCCCGGCGGTCAAGATGGGTCAGAAGGATCATCAGGCGTTGTAGGGCCGTTTCATTGGTGGGGTCCGCGATGCGCAAGCGATCCAGGATCTCAATGGCGCTGACAAACGCCCCCTGCTCGGCACGCATATTTGCTAGATTAAGCAACAGACCCACCCAGGCGCGATGGAGCGCATCACGGCGAGGTGTGGCCCATTCCGAGTAAAGCTCCTCCAGCAAATAGCTTCCATGATAGAGGGAGGCGGCCTCTTCAAGCAGGCTCTCAGCCTGTTTAGGATCGGTACTGGCATGAGCTTCTTTAAGCAGACGTTCGAACTCTTCGGCATCGACCCAGATATGCGAGTTATCTGCCAACTCAAGGACTTCCCGTTCAAGACGGAGCAGCCGCGAATTGGCTGGGCGAGCGATGTCCGGCTCAAGGATCTGGCGCAGTTCGTGTACAGCCCCGTTTAACCGATTTGCAGCTACGTCGATATCAAGATCGGGCCAGAGCAATTCCATAATCTGTTCTCGACCCAGGCGGCGTCCAGAGATGCTGAGGAGGCACCCAAGTAGCGCCCGCGCTCGTCGTCGGTGCCATGTGCGGTTATCAACCGCCTTCCATTCACCTCCAATGGAGCGTTCGATCCGAAATTGGCCAAGCAGATAAATGCGTAAAAAGGGGGAAAAGCTATTTGGATCTGCTTTTGCTCCATCGGGAGTATTCTCTTTTTCGATTTGTTCTGAAGACTGGCGCGCGGCCTCAATATGTTCAGGAAGGCGTGAACCAATGTATTTGCTGACGGTGCGCCCTTTCTCGCTCCAGTAGGCGTACCAGTACGGTCCATGTCCCGCGCCTTCCTTGCATTTGCGACAGCGTTGTTTCCCGCAGCGCGTATACTGCTGGCGGTAAGTGATTTTACTGTTCATCGCAACTGCCTATCTGCTCTCGGCTAGCAATGATCTATAAGCCCAGCATGCTACATGTATTGAGCATTTACTGTAATGTTATAGTATAAACATTATAACCTAGCTTGTGTAGACATAACAACCATAATAGCCCATATGCTCTAATCAGCCTGCTTGGTTTGTAGCGGCCTTTTAAATTTTATGCGCTGATAGAATGATAAAGCAATACGGGCTGATGGTGCCAGTTTCTACCACCCCAACCTTACTTTTTGCGTCCTTTCAGGAGAAGGAAGTCATTGGTGAAGCTCTCCAGGGCTCCATCTGGTCTCACAGAAACTTCAAAGTAACGTTGTACGCGGGGGTGACTTCCCAAAATGAAATGTGCGAGTGCAATCTTTTCCTCGGCAGGAAGCTGGGAGCGGGCAGTCCAATCGTCGTAGCGGTGTGTTTTGCGAAAAAACGCTGTGTGCTCGATCAGCAGCCCTGCCTGCGCAAAAAATTGCTGCCATTCTTCAACAGTGCATGAACGGCCATGTGAAGGGTCGCGTAGCTTCTCAACAGTATTATCGAAGTTATCTAGTTCTGAATCGCTTGGGGCCATACAATCAATTAGCAAGAAGAGTCCGTCAGGCTTGAGGACGCGTGCCACCTCCTGAACGGCTCTGGGGATATCGGGAAAATGATGAGGGGCAATGCGGCAGGTCACGCGGTCGAAGCTGGCGTCAGCAAAGGGGAGCTGCTCTGCGTCAGCTACCTGGAACTGGGCATTGGTGATTCCTTGCGAGAGGATATAGGCCCGTGCCTTTTCTAGCATGGTTGGTGTGAGGTCGGTGACGGTGACCTGGGCGACATATGGCGCAACGGCGAGGGCAGTATGGCCGCCACCGGTGGCGATATCGAGGGCTTGTTGTTGGGCGTGCCATTCGCCCAGCTCAAGCAGCCGACTAAGATCATCGCCTGTTCGGTGCTCAAAGCTCGTCACATAGCTTGCGGCTGTCCGACTAAAATAGTCCTGGACCTGCTCTTTTTTCGCCTCGTTACTTTGTGGTGATGTCATAAATAAACGGTTCCTTGACTAACAGATTTTCATAGTTCTGTCCTCTATTATAACCTCTTTTGAGCGAGTTTTGCTTGTTTTTCACGCCGAACTGTGAAGGCCATACTCGACGCTGTGAACCGAGTATGTTAAGATGATTTAGTATTATTTTCCGATAGAGCGCTATTTTTCTGGAATAGATTAGTATGCCAACACTCGAAGGTTCTGTTGAAAGTATCGTCTTCCGTAATGAAGATAATCACTATACTGTCGTACGCTTTCGCTTAAATGATAGCGGGAGGCTGTTCCGCGATGATCTCACCACTATCGTTGGTGCGTTGCCGGGCATCCATGTGGGCGAGCTGCTCAGGGTCGAGGGCGAGTGGGAAAATGATCCACGCTATGGTCGTCAGTTGCACGTCAGCAGCTTTATCCAACGTTTGCCCGCCTCCACTGAGGGCATGGTGCGTTACCTCAGCTCCGGTTTGATTAAGGGCATCGGACCGAAGAAGGCCAAGCTGATTGTCGATCACTTTGGTGAGCAGACCCTGGCGATTATCGAGCAGCAGCCCGAACGCTTGAGCGAGGTCAAGGGGATTGGTGCGAAGGATCGCAACCAGATTATCACGGCCTGGGCCGAACAAAGTGAGATTAAGGAGCTGCACCTCTTTTTGCAATCGCATGATGTCTCGATCAATGTGGCCACACGTATCTATAAGCAGTATGGCAAGGACTCGATCAAGGTCATTCGCGAAAATCCCTATCAGCTGGAGAAGGACGTGCATGGCATCGGCTTTCGCACTGCTGACGACATTGCGATTAAGCTTGGCCTGCCACACGATAGTATCCCACGGTTGGCAACGGGACTAAAATATGTGCTGGCCCAGGCGGCAAACGACGACGGCCACTGCTTTTTGTCGCGCGACAGCCTGGTGAGCCGCGCTGCTGAGATTTTGAAAGCGCCGCCAGAGGCGTTACACGCGGCAATGGAGCAACTTTCCACCGACAGAGATGTTTTTATTGAGCCTTTATCACAACTGCCGACGCTGGCATCCCCGCCTCCTCAAGAGGATGCTGAGCCGCTCCCTATCGATGAAGATGAGCAAGGGCCGCCAGAGCGCATTTATTATGCACCGTTCTGGTATGCTGAAAGCGGCTCGGCGCGTCTCTTGCGCTTGTTACAGCACGCCTCAAGTGCCCTGCCCCCCACCTCACAACAACAATGGGAGCGAGTCTTTGACTTGCTCAAACAGAAGCGCAATATGCATTTGACGGAGAGGCAGCAGGAAGCCGTCAAGATGGCGTACAGCCAGAAGGTCTGCATCCTTACCGGTGGTCCGGGGACCGGCAAATCGACCTCCATCCGGGCGCTGTTAATGCTCTTGCGTACGCGCAAAATCGATTTCGCGCTGGCTGCGCCAACGGGCCGGGCGGCGAAACGTCTCTCCGAGGCCACCGGGGCACAGGCGAAAACGCTGCATCGGCTGCTTGAGTTTGCGCCGCACGATAATAGCTATCAGCGTAACGAAGATAATCCGCTGCCATACCAATTTGTGATTGTTGACGAGTTTTCGATGGTAGATATTCTCCTCTTCTATCACTTGCTCAAGGCGCTTCCTCGCGAGTCTCATTTGCTACTCGTTGGTGACGCGGATCAACTCCCTTCCGTTGGGCCAGGGAACGCTTTACGCGACCTGTTGCGTAGTGAAACGGTGCCCGTTGTGTACCTGACAGAGCTATTCCGGCAGGCTCAGCAGAGCAAAATTATCGTCAATGCGCACCGTATTAATGCCGGACAAATGCCTTATACAAAGATTGAGGCCAGCAGCGACTTCTTTTTTATGGCCGAAGAAGAGCCTCTGCGCATTCAGCAACTGGTGCTTGATCTGGTGCAGCGCCGCCTGCCCGCACGCTACTGTTTTAATCCCATGTCTGATATTCAGGTGATTGCGCCGATGTACCGGGGACCAGTGGGTGTGAACATGCTTAACGAGAAGCTGCAAATGGCGCTTAATCCCACATCGTTCGCGCAGGTCGAGTGGGGCGACCGCTTATTTCGGGTGGGCGATAAGGTCATGCAAATGCGCAACGATTACGATAAAGGGGTGTTTAACGGCGACGTGGGCTGGATTCGCCGCATCGACAAAGAGAATGCGACGCTCAAGGTCGAATTTCTGGAAGAAGCCGGACCGCTGCTGGTTGATTACGAGCTGCACGAATTGGACGAGTTGGCATTGGCATATGCTGTCACCGTCCATAAAAGCCAGGGCAGCGAATATCCGGCGATTGTCATTCCTTTGGTCAAAGAGCACCGTATGCTGCTGCAACGCAACCTCCTCTACACAGCAATTACGCGCGCGAAACGCTTCTGCGTCCTCGTCGGTCAGCTGGACGCGCTGAAGCTGGCGGTAAGAAATGATCGAGTGGCGTGGCGCAATACGGCTTTAGCGGAACGATTGTTGTTGATGAGCAAAGGGATCTCAAAAACCCTTGTCTAATTCCGAGTTGCGCGGTAGAATATACACCATAACATTTTTGTTGGACCTGTCAGAGATTTCTGATCTGGTCCAACAAAAATACTACACCTATTTTCCATAGTGTGATCTATGGGTAGAACATATCTGGTTATATTCTGCGTTCCAACGGACGCGCTAAAGCGAGTCCCTACGAAGGGCAGGAGGACGTGATAAAGCGAGTTCCTGCGATACGCAGGGTAGGAGCGCGGAATCGAAGTATTTATGTGTTTGGGAGAATATTACTATGTCTGGAACAGAGACTACAAAGGCTAGCGTTACCGGAACCGGTTATACTCATCCAGAAGTGCTGGTGGAAACGGATTGGGTTGCTGAACACCTCAACGATTCCTCGGTTCGACTGATCGAAGCAGATGAAGATGTGCTGCTTTACGAAGTTGGTCATATTCCTGGGGCGGTCAAGCTTGACTGGCATGTCGATGTGCAGGATCAGCTCGCCCGCGACTTTGTCGATCAGCACGACTTTGAGCAGTTGATGGGTCGCTGGGGCATTTCCAATGATACGACGGTGGTCTTCTATGGCGATAAGAACAACTGGTATGCCTGCTATTCTTTCTGGCTGTTCGCCATGTACGGCCATAAGAAGATGAAGATTATGAACGGTGGGCGTACCAAGTGGGAGGCCGAAAAGCGCCCACTGACCAAAGAAATTCCGCATTTCGCTCCGACCACCTATCGTGCGCAGCCTGCCGATGAGACGATCCGCGCCTATCGCGACGACGTACTGAGCGGGTTG
Source organism: Ktedonobacteraceae bacterium (assembly GCA_035764225.1). Classification (GTDB taxonomy): domain Bacteria; phylum Chloroflexota; class Ktedonobacteria; order Ktedonobacterales; family Ktedonobacteraceae; genus DASRHT01. The sequence continues at coordinate 10,463 of DASTZT010000268.1, read as the reverse complement.
AAGAACCCTGAACGTCGCCTGGTTGATGTCCGTTCACCACAGGAATATACGGGCGAATTGCTCCATATGGTCAACTATCCGCAGGAAGGTGCGCAACGCGGTGGTCATATTCCTGGAGCCAAGAATATCCCCTGGGCGACTGCTGCCAATGCGGACGGCACTTTCAAATCAGCCGAAGAGCTGCGTCAAATCTATGGTGGTAAGGACGTAACTCCTGATAAAGACGTGGTGGCCTATTGTCGTATTGGTGAACGTTCGGCTCACACCTGGTTTGTGTTGACACGTTTGCTTGGCTATCCGCGTGTCCGTAACTATGACGGCTCCTGGACCGAATGGGGCAACGTGGTAAAAGCTCCAATCGAGAAATAGCCCGAACCTATGGGACTGGCAGGGCGGGGGCAAGCCCCGCCCCTACAGTGTTAGCCAATCTGAGGTGGTAGGGGCAAGGGGAGGGGTGTGGATGGGTGGGGGCCTTGCGCTTGCCCTCCTACCGACCATGCCAATGCTATTGGAGAACAAAGACATATGGATCGTCAGGAAGCAATTGAATTTTTAATGGATCATTATGAGAATCCGCGCAATAACGGCCCATTAGAACGTGCCGATGTCAGCTTGAGTGGCGGCAATCCCGGTTGTGCCGATGTGATTACCATGCACGCTCGTTTTGGTGAAGATGGCAAGCTCGAAGCCGTCAACTGGGAGGGCGAGGGCTGTACGATCAGTCGGGCCGCAGCCTCGTATGTCACCGAGATTACCGAGGGGATGACGGCGGAAGAGATCGAGGCGATGAGCTTTGAAGATCTGGTGGAGCAGCTTGGTCGCGAACTGGTCATGACCCGCCCCACCTGTGCTACCCTGGCTCTCGGCACGCTCAAGAAGGGTGTACACGAATTCCGCATGCGTAAGGCCGCCGAAGAGACTGAGCATCCCACGTCATAATCTTGATCATTATCCCAAACGACTTCCACCACATTCGACGGAGGTAGGTATGGGTAGGGGCAAGGGGAGGTGTGGGGAATGGGATGGGGCCTCGCGCTTGCCCTGCTTGAAGCTTCCTTATGCTTGCAGTACAGGTTTACAACGAGTACACCTGCCGCCATTCCGCCAATATCGCCAGCGCCTGTTGCTGCAACTTCTGGTGGGCTGGATCGTTGAGCCAGCGACTGACGCCGGATGGATGGGGCAGGGGGAGAAAAAGCATGCCGTCCTGTTCTCGATAGGTGCCGATGATATCCTCTAATTTCGCTTTTCCTAGATACGCTTCTATTGCCATCGTTCCCACCAGTAGCACAACCTTTGGGCGGATCAGGGCGAGTTCTGTCTCAAGAAATGGTCGGCAGAGGGCTATTTCTTGCGGTGAGGGCTTGCGATCACCGTTGCCGCGCGGGTTGCGTCCTGGATCGCAGCGCGTGAGCGAGCTAAGGTAGGTGTGTTCGTGCAGATAACCGGGCGGGAATCCTGCTTGTTCCAGCCACTTTTGCAAGATGCGCCCACCCGGTCCGCTGAAAGGTTTATTTTTGGTGACAGAACGATGGCCGGGAGCCTGGCCGATCACAAGGACGCGGTCGCAGGCTCGTCCGCTGACGATTGGATGAGCTATAGGAATATATCCGTGCTCCTGGCAAAGGCGACACGCTAGAATGCGTTGTTGCAGCATTGCCAGAGCTGTTGTTCGGTCAACTTCTTGATTGCGTATGGGCTTCGTCATAGGGCGGTACAAGGCTCGGCTTTCGATACAGACTGGTCAGATGGCGATATTGCCCACGATAGTACACCAGGGGCGATTTTTCTTCTTCCACGAGCGTTTCTTCTGGCTCTGGCATTGTGCTCTGCGCTCCGCCTGCCTCGTCAGCGAAGATGACTTTTCCGGCATACCCTAAGGCTTCGATTTGACCAATGAAAATGGCGTGGTCGCCGCCTGGATGCTCCGCGATCACTCGCGCATCGATGAAGGCTAGAGCATCGTCAAGCACGGGCGCTCCTGTTGCTGCGATATGATAAGGAGCGTGGCAAAAGTATTCAAAGCGTTCCTGGCTATGGGTCGCGAAGCAGCGAGAGAGTTCTTCCTGTTGGTTGGTGAGCATATTCACGACAAACGTTTGACTCTCGCGAATAAGGGGCAGCGTGTTGCTGGTGAGATCCACACAGACAAGGATAAGGGGCGGGTTGAGAGAGACAGAGCAGAATGCATTCACTGTCAAACCTCCCAATACTCCCTGGCTATTCGTTGTGACAACAGTAACTCCGGTAGTGAAATGACCCATTACCTGCCGGAAAAAATCTTTCTCAATCGTCATGCTAAAAATCCTTCGACTACAGGGGTAACGTTCCTGCTGTCTCATGCTTAAAAATCGGGTTGACTCTGCCTATAGCTTATAGACGCGGATCTCTGTATCGTGCCAGAGTGATCTTTCTTGTATTGTAGTATCTTCTGCTCTAGTAAACTTGTCAACTGTACAAAAGGGCAGTGTCGCGCCTCAGAAGTGGGAGGAGAGGCGCTAAAGCGGACGGGATAAATCCGGTCGGTACGAAAAGCAGGGAAACTTGCAACGCTTCAAAAGGGCAGTGTGGTGGTTGACATAGCGCAGGGCTGACGCATATACTACCTCTGGTAACAAAATCTTTTATGTTCACCGGGTGGCCTGAAGCAGCGAAGCTCAGGCAGAATAGGGAAGTCGGTGCAAATCCGACGCAGTCGCGCTACTGTAACTGGTGAGCTGCTCATCCTCTCGCATCGTGCGAGACGTTGTCACTGTCCCACAGGTATCATACCATCAAGGATGGGAAGGCTGGATGAGCCGCGCTTAGAGCCAGGAGTCAGGAGACCTGCCCGGTGGATATGCTCGCGTTCCTTCGCGTAATAAGGGGCGAACCGAGACGTTGACGCTGCGTTTGGTAGCACATATCTGACTGCTTCCTGTCTTTGGATCGATCTCCCTCCATCCACGCGGGGTGACTGCGGGCAATCTCTATTATGACTCGGAGGTTACCACATGCGTTCTCAACACCCCGGCATCTTCTTCACTGTTCTCTGTTCTTTAATGTTGTTAGTAGCAGCGTGTGGACAACAAACCAACACGACGCCTGCAACTCCTACCGCCGTTCCCGATTTTTATGGCACGCCAATCGCTTTTCCGTCTACGCCACCGCAGCGCATTGTCTCCCTTATCCCCAGCATCAGCGAGAATCTTGCTGCGTTGGGGTTGACGAAGCGCGTGGTGGCCGTTGATTACTACACAAATTTTCCTGCGGAACTGGTCTCGTTGCCAAAAGTATCGGATGCGAATGGCAAGTATAATACGGAGCAGATTGTATCGCTGAAGCCCGATCTGGTATTAAGCTATGGGGGCGAGACCAAGCAGTACGATGGGCAACTGGCAGGTCTGGGCTTGCACGTCGTCGATTTGCCTATCGCCAATTTTTCGCAATCGCTGCAACAAATCTTGCTGCTGGGCCGTCTGACATTTACCCAGGATGCAGCTACGAAGCTAGTAAACCAGCTTCAGCAGCAGATCGATCAGGTGAAGACGGCGGTGGCCGGTACAACCGCTCCTAAAGTGATGATTGAGTTGGATGATAGCACCCCTGGCAAACCGTTCGTCTTCGGCGGCGGATCTTTTGGCGACGATCTGTTACAGGATGCCAACGCGGTCAACATCTTTCATGCTGATACCAGCGGCCAGGGCTATCCTCAAGTGACCGATGAAGCCGTAATTGCCGCCAATCCGCAATTCATCGTGCTCACGGAAGATCCCAGATTTGGCGGCGATGCGGCCTCCGTAGGCAAGCGCCCAAACTGGGAGAATATTGAGGCCGTGAAAATGAATCGCGTTTACAATGTCAATGGCGACCTGATGTCGCGCCCCGGTCCTCGCCTGGTCGAAGGGTTGCGCTGCGTTGCACAACTTGTTCATCCCGATAAATTCTCTGGTTCCTTGCCCGCTTACTGTAGTGCGGCTGCATAATCTTGGCATCGTTTATCGGAGCTAGTGTACAATAAACACACTTATGAAACTTGCGACTCGTACTACTCAAACGGAACAGCGACGCGGAGAGAGACGGCGATGGTTCTCTGCGCCGCTTGCCATTCCCGTATTATGTCTGCTGTTGTTGGCCACTATTGTGTTGGCGGTCAGCTTCGGCTCAACAGCGATCCCGCTCAGCACCATTATCCAGATTCTGCTGAATGGGACGCGGCTGTTCCATTTTGTACGTCAATGGGATGCATCAGCCGAGTTGATTGTATGGCAGGTACGGATGCCGACCGTGATTGGCTCGGCCCTGGTTGGTGCGGCATTGGCGGTGGCGGGCGTGATCTTTCAAGGTATGTTGCGTAACCCGCTTGCCGACCCTTTTTTGATTGGCACCTCGTCTGGAGCAGCTCTGGGAGCGGTGATCGCCTTTATCTTGCCATTTGATACCATCTACGGTTCCTTATTCTCGCTCACGCCTGTGTTGGCCTTTGTGGGAGCCATCACCACCGTATTTTTTGTCTATGCGATTGCTCGTGCCGATGGGCATACTCCCGTTGTGACGTTACTATTGGCGGGCGTTGTGGTCAATGCCGTGCTGGTCGCCGTCCAGACGCTGATCCTGACGGTCAGCCCGCATGCTCAGTTTGGCTTGCAGGGACTATTCAACTGGCTTTCAGGCGGGATTGCGGTCACGAGCTGGTCGCCGATTCTCGTCGTTGGCAGCGTAGTTGTGATCGGTATCGTTTTTTCGTTCAGCTTTTCTGGCGTGCTTGATGCTTTCGCGCTTGGGGAAGAGGGGGCGGCGCATCTGGGCTTGCATGTCGAACGCTCCAAGTTGATGCTGATTGCCATTGCATCGATCATCACAGCAGCAGCTGTCTCCATTAGCGGCTTGATCGGCTTCGTCGGCCTGGTGACTCCCCATGTGATGCGCTTATTGCTCGGTCCAGGGCATCGTATGCTTCTGCCGACTTCGGCGCTTGGCGGGGCGATTTTTCTGGTCCTGGCGGACTTGCTGGGGCGAGTAGTAATTGCGCCTGCCGTGCTGCCGGTGGGTGTTTTTACGGCGCTGGTTGGTGCTCCGTTTTTCTTATTGCTGCTACGGAATAGTAAGCGAGACTACCAATGGTGAAGCCCGATCAGCCAGCGATAGAGGCCGGAGCAGGCGAGCCTGTGCTGCAACTGCGCAACGCCACTTTTGGTTACAGACGGCAGCCGCTTTTATACGATATCTCGCTGTCCATCAAGGCCGGAGAAATGGTGGGCTTGCTCGGCCCCAACGGCTCCGGTAAAACGACGTTGTTGCGTTTGCTTAGCGGTGTGCTTCAGCCACAGCAGGGAGAGGTGCTGCTGCAAGGACGAGCTTTACAGCAATGGGGCAGGCGCGGCGTGGCCCGGCGGATCGCGGTAGTGCCTCAGGAACTCCATGTTCCCTTCGCTTTTACCGTGGAGCAGATGGTCAAGCTTGGACGCACCCCGTTTGTCAGCTCCTTTTTCGGCTCTCCTGGCAAAGATGATCGGGCGCTGGTGCAGGATGCCATGAGTGCTACCGGTATCTCTTCACTAGGGGAGCGGATATTTAACGAGTTGAGCGGCGGAGAGCGGCAGCGCGTGATGATCGCGATGGCGCTGGCTCAACAGCCGGTGGCGCTCTTGCTCGATGAACCCACGTCTCATCTCGACATCAAGTATCAAATTGAGACGCTTGAACTGGTCAGGCTGCTCAATCGCGAGCGCGGTGTCACTGTGATTGCGGCGATGCACGATCTTAATCTCGCGGCTCGCTACTTTCCACGCCTCCTGCTCTTTCAACGTGGTATCGTTGCCGATGCTGGCCCTGCTGAAGTATTGGAACCTGGCTTGCTTAGTCGTGTCTATGGCACCAGCGTGCAGGTTGGTATCCTGCGTGGAGCCGAGCATCTTAGCGTTCTGCCCCCTACCTCTCATGCAAGCGATAAAGAGCGAGAACAGCGTCCTCAGGCGTGCGTCCATCTCATGGCTGGTGGTGGCTCTGGCGAGCTGATGATGCGGGCATTGGCGGATGCGCATATCCCTTTTGTTGCAGGAGCTTTGAATGTGGGCGATAGCGATCTGACGCTGGCATTACGCTTAGCGAGTGAAGTCATTATGGAACAGCCGTATGCCCCCATCGCGCCAGCGACCCTGGAGCAGGTGCGAGCCAGCCTTGCCCGTGTGGCCCTGCTGGTGCTATGCCCCACTCCCATCGGTCCCGGCAATCTGGCTCTGCTGCAGGAAGCGGTCCGTGCGGTGCAACAGGGGCTTCCGGCTATTATGCTAGTAACGGCTGTTAGTGGAACAGGTGAAAACGTACAGCTTGATCTTGCTGCGCGTGATTACACTGGCGGTCAGGGACAGCAATTGTTGGAGCAGTTACAGCAAGCGGGTGCTCTTGTGGTAGAATCAGTGGGCGAGGCTCTTGAGGTGGTCAAACGAAAGGGTAGCAGTAAAAAGCTCTAGCATAAATAGAACGAATTTCTAGAGGCTGGCGAAATAAACTAAGCAGTGGGAATAAAACGCTTTGTCCTACATGTTTTTGCTGTATGTAACAGAGGTTACTTTTGGGTAGAGCGGTATGTCGTCTTTAAGACCTTATCGTTTACGGGCTAACTACTCCTTGCTGCCCGAACTTCGTGAAGGCAGTGTGCTGCGCTAGCGGCGTTTGGCGGCTGGATAGTTAATTATTATTTCATTAATGTTTGGGAGGATTTGTATGTCTGAGGACAAGGGTTACAGGCATCCTGAAGTATTGGTAGATGCGGATTGGGTGCTGAGCCATCTTCATGATCCTAAAGTACGGCTCATTGAAGTGGATGTGGATACGAAGGCATATGAGCAGGGGCATATCCCTGGTGCTGTTGGCTTCAACTGGCAGAAAGAATTACAAGACCAGGTTGTGCGTGCCCCCGTGAGCAAAGGTCAGCTAGAAGAGTTGCTCAGCAAGGCCGGGGTCAGCAACGATACCACGATTGTGCTTTATGGCGATAACAACAACTGGTTCGCTGCCTGGGCGCTCTGGATTCTCAAGTATTATGGACATAAGGATGTGCGTTTGCTTGACGGCGGACGTATCAAGTGGTTAGCCGATAAGCGCGAATTGACGACCGATGTCCCTTCCTATCAGCCAACCACGTACAAGGCGGAGGAGCCTCGGAGCGAGCTTCGCATATTCCGCGATCAGGTTATGTCCTCATTGGGACGCAGCAACTTCGCCACCGTCGATGTCCGCTCTCCCGGCGAGTACAGCGGCGAGCTGCTTGCTCCGGCCAATCTGCCCCAGGAGGGTGCGCAGCGAGGCGGGCATATTCCGGGGGCTGCTAACGTTCCCTGGTCAATGGCTGTACGCGAGGATGCCACCTTCAAATCTGCGGACGAATTGCGTGTACTCTATGAGAGCAAAGGCGTCACTCCTGATAAGGATGTTGTCGCGTATTGCCGTATTGGTGAGCGCAGCAGCCATACCTGGTTTGTGCTGAGCTACCTGCTCGGTTATCCTCATGTGCGCAACTACGATGGTTCATGGACGGAGTGGGGCAGCCTGATCGGCGCTCCCATAGAAAAGTAATCTCGCAGGATTATGTTGATGAGGCATATTTGTATCTTTAAAAATGTGAGAACAAATATGCCTTTTCTGCTGCTTGCAAACATTTCGCATGACACGTATACTGGCATTGTACAGGACGATTGAAGATTTGCTTCCAGTGCGGAACGGTGCAGAGATAAACAGAGAGCTAGAGTCTGATGGGAAAGTCCTGGGTTATGACGAAGCACGCTAGAAGGGTTTAAGGGAGGACATATGAGTGATGAAGAGAAGCCGACTGTGACTTTGCGTCTCCCCTCGACGTTGAGCACCTATAGTGGCGGTAAAAGCCAGATTGTGTTGAAAGCCAATACGATAGAGGAAATGCTGACGCTGCTTGGGCAACTGCACCCACCAGTGTGGGAACATCTCTGTACTGAGCAAGGCCATATCCGTGAGCACGTCAAGATTTTTGTGAACAATGAGATTATCAGCGGTCGCAGCGGACTGGAAACAATATTAAAGCCAGGGCAAGAAGTCATTGTCCTGCCAACCGCGTCGGGTGCATAGCTGTAGGGACAGGTCTTGCACCTGCCAGGAAACGCTGGATAGATCATTGTGGATTTAGGGAGCTCATGAAGACTGAGTCGCATCACGACCCATTGACCAATTCTGTTGATCCTGCTGTCACCGAAACAGGTGCCGTACCTTTAGAAGAAAAGCTTCCCAGCCAATGGAGCGTACTACGTAACCGCAACTATGCGCTGCTTTTTTGGGGCCAACTCATCTCTGCTGCTGGCACGCAGATGCAAATTGTAGCTGTGGCGTGGCAGGTTTATCTTTTAACCCACTCCGCGATTGCCCTCGGACTGATCGGGCTGGTGCAGGCGGTGCCACGTCTGCTATTTTCGCTCGTGGGCGGCGTCTTTGCTGACGTATTTGATCGACGCAAACTGCTCCTTTTTATAGAAGCGTCGATGGCCTTGATGTCGGCGATACTGGCTCTCTGTACCTTCTACAACGTCATCAATATGTTCATCATCTACGTTGTCGTGCTGATTTCGGCCTGCGTCTCAGCCTTTGAATTTCCGACGCGTCAGGCCATTATTCCCACTCTGGTACCGCGCAGACAACTGGTGAACGCGGTTTCTTTAAGCATGGTGATGATGCAGCTCACGTTTGCCATAGGCTCGACCCTGGGCGGCTACGTCATTGCCTGGTTTGGGGTAGTCAACACCTATTGGATCGATGTGTTCTCCTATTTCGTAGTAATCGGCTCGCTGCTGCTGATGGTGGTGCCGCGTGTTCCCGTTGAGAAGCGGGCGCAAGCCGGATTTAGCGCACTACACGACGGTATACGTTTTCTCCGCTCTCATCCGGTCATTCTGGCGGTACTCTCACTTGACTTCTTTGCCACCTTCTTTGGCTCGCCCAGATCTCTCCTCCCCGTCTATGCCAGCGATATTTTGCATGTGGGTCCGCAGGGTCTCGGTATCTTGCTGGGCGCTACCTCCATCGGTGCAGTGCTGTTGACGCCCCTGACAGGTCGTATCAATCGCATTTTGCGTCAGGGACTGGGCGTGGTGCTGGCTATCGTTATCTGGGGGCTATGTATCGTTGCCTTTGGCTTCCTTCCCGGACCACTCTGGCTTTCGGCCCTTTTCCTTGCTGGCGCGGGCGCAGCTGATATGGTCAGTATGATTTTGCGTGGCGTCGTGGTGCAGGTGACAACTCCTGATGAGTTCCGGGGGCGGATCAGCGCGGTAAACGCCATGTTTGTGATCGGTGGTCCGATGCTGGGCCAGTTTGAATCGGGTCTGGTTGCTGGCCTTACCACCCCTCAATTCTCTGTTGTGAGCGGTGGCATTGCTTGCATTGTGGCCACGTTAGCCGTTACCTTGCTCGTGCCAGGGCTGTTGCGAGTAAAGGTCAAGTAGACGGATCGTCAATACCATCCCCTGGCTGGATTGCTCTGTTTGATGAAAATGAGCGGTAAATTTAGCAATACTGTGTGGATTAATGATTTACCGTATGATTATTTGTGTCATCAAATCCCCTCTGGTAGACGTGATATCTAAAGGTGAGATTATGCACCTGTTGAGCTGGCAGTTGTAGAGACAGAAGCGTGTGAAAGCTCTGAGTTTTCACACCTGCAAGCGCAGAGGGGAGAACGTATGTTGAAACAGTTCAGGCCGTCTAATGAGCGAAGTATGTCTCGTAGAGCATTTCTGAGTGCCTCTCTTATTGGTGTCGCTGCTGTGCCCGCGAACTTGCTGGTGACGCAGACTGTTCATGCTGCCGAGAGGACGGCAGCTGCTTTAAGTCCCCAGCAAGCATTCAAGGAGATTAGAAGCGATGAGGATGCCCATGCCGCCTTTTTGGTAAAGACGCTTGGCAATGCCGCTCGCCCCAAACCGACCTTCAAAAACTTGCAGCAGCAAAATGCTGATACCTTCATCCAGCTCTCTCAGAATTTTGAGAATCTGGGGGTCGGAGCTTACCTGATGGCAGTTCCGGCTATTAGCAACAAAAATACGTTAGCGTCTGTTGGCTCGATTCTTCCGGTTGAGGCGCGGCATGCGGGCTACCTGAATGCGTTAAGGGGTATGCCTCTGGTTCCCGATGGCGCGTTTGACAAGCCGATCCCGCAGGAGCAAATCGTCAAAGATGTGATGCCGTATATTGCAAACCTTAATGGAGGCCCTGATCCTGCAAAACCGTTGCAGAACGATACCGATATCCTGAACTTTGCCCTGTTACTGGAGTACCTCGAATCGTCGTTTTACGATATCAACGTTCCGAAATTCTACGGTGGCTAGCAATTAGAGGAACGCAGCGTGGAACCCCGGCTCGCAAGACTGGGCCGGGGTTTTAGCGGCAAATGCGCTTCGTACCGACCCGCTTTAGCGCGTCCAATTTATTGAGCGTCCTCACCACTATGCCTGATAAAC
>DASTZT010000267.1:0-2998 GCA_035764225.1 Ktedonobacteraceae bacterium | reverse complement strand
GAAAGGATAGAGGTAGCCCTCCTCTCGGTGCTTGAGGATTTCCAGACGCTTTTTGTATTCGGTCGCGGAGCCGTTGGGGCGCGAGATCCGCACGGTGAAGGTGCGGTAATTCTTCCACCATTGCACTCGTGCGGCAATACCGCGCAGTGCGAACTTGCCACGCTGATAGGCGTCGATGCCAGCGCATACGTCGAGATCAAAGTGGAGTTGCTGGTCAGGATGGCCCTCGACGAGGCCGAGTTCGCTGCCTCGGAGTTCTTTGCAGCGTTCTCGCAGGACCGGCCAGACAATGTGCGCGAAATCCGCCGAACTGGCCGCGAGGTCTCTCTTGACTTCATCGCGCAACGGCGCACCCCCGTTTCTCGGCGATCTGGAGCATGGCTTCGGAGTAGTCGCATCCCTGAGCGATCCGTCCCAGACGATGAGCCGCGAGCAAGAAGGTGCCCGTTCCCGTGAAAGGATCGAGGAGTTTTTCTAACGTTCCAAGTTCTACTTGACCCGATCTTCTGTTTTGATTGGGGAAACATGAGATATGGATTCACTCAAGGGGTGAAAACTGAGAGGCTTTCACGAAGCGATCAAGTCTGAGAGGCTGTACTCTCCTTCAGTGATGGAAAGAGAATGGGTTCAGTACTTTTTTGCTGAACCTCTCTCTCTGGGGCGTCTATCGGACGTGGATGAACCATCTCGCGAGTTGCATATGCGTAGGCGAAGGCCTGGTGTTCCTCCCAGCCCATCCAACGAAGGACTCCCGCACCAGCTCGATCCGCGAACATGATCCCGGCTGTCTTACGGAGCGTGTTGGGATTGCAGGCTCCATTGAGAAGACGCTGAGAAGCTTGTTTAACTACTTTCCAGGTAAAGATTTGACCCACGACTGTGTTGTGACGAACTGCAGCTGGTGTGAGCAAAACGTATGAGCTTCGAGAGGCTCCAGCTATTAACTGACGTTGGTGCTCAAAACGGAGGAGCAACGGTTTTAACCAGGAGGCAGCTGCAGAAGGAAAATCCAGACGAATATCTGGGCGGCCAGGCGAGCGATCCCCGCGTGATGGCAGAGGTCTGGGTACAATGATGTAATATGCCTCTGCCAGGGAGGGGACGGCTATGTCATCACGCAATGGGAGGATTGCCGGGAGCACAGCATGTCGCAATTCCCAGACAGAGAGTGCGTGAAAAATGATCAGATAGAGGATAAACGCCTCAGTTGGATCTGCATCTGGTGTTCTGATGTAGAGGCAGAGTTGCTTAATGACGTCTGGTGAATAATGCTGAATGGTTGGCTCAGGCGCAGGCGTTTTACGCTGAACTGGATTGGCAACAACCATTCGTGAGATCTTGAGCCAATCAAAAAAGACGAACAACGACCCTCGTTGCGTGCGAACGGTGTTCTGAGCATAGCGCCTCTGTTGGGTGAGAGAACCAAGAGCGTGACAGCAGGTGCAACTCCCAGGAGCCGTGCGATGGTTGGGCTCAAAGGGCATCGTGCCCTGGCACATCGAGCATCGCCATTGCCAGTAAAGTGACAGAAGGTAGTTATTCACGAGGGATGCCTGTACCTGTTCTGGAGCAACTACCCCATATGGTTCGCACCACTGCCAGAAAGATGCCAAAGCGGTGAGGTGTCCATAGATATTACCAGGTGCTGATTGTCGTTCTCGCAACCAGTTTGCATAACGGTGCAAGAGCGCACGGATATGTTCTGGCGCGTAGCTAAGCGGTGACAAGGCATGCCTTTTGGCCACGTAAGTTTCCCAGCTTTCCAGTTCTCCCTTCTTGGCCAATGTATCAGTCAGCAGGAGAAGACAAGCCCGGATGCATTTAGGCTTGTATCGATTCGTTGGGCCAAGAGGTGGCTGAATGTGTTCGACCACTTCCCAAGTAAGTGGCTCAGCCACCGGCTGTGTTTGTAAAAAATGACCAAAGATGCAAACTGTCCGGCGTGTTTTCTCTGTCACTGTTTCCCAGTCGATGGTTGTGACAAACAAATCAAACATCGCTTTGTTGTATGGGTAAGGCGTTGTGAATTCCTCAACATAACGGCGTAACGTGGTGGGTGCAAGGGAGTCCTTGTAGCATTGCTTGCAGAGACACTGCTTCTTAACCAGGACAACTTTGAGTTTGTTACAGCGCATGCAGATCCCTCGTCCATTCCGCTTTTCTCGGCAACAGGCCGCACAGATGGCTTGCCCGAGCAGGGCTGATGAACGTTGCTGGCCGCAGACAGAGCAGGTAATTTGGGTCTGTTTGATCTTGTTGCTCTCACATCGACGCTTTTCCTGGTGACAATCATGACACAGGTGCGCTTCCAGGTCGGCAATCGCCTTGGTGTGAGAACAACCAGCACAGACTGCCACTGGACGAGTGACTATCGGTAAGCAATGTGAACACACCCTCCATTCCTTATCGAGGAAACGCTGCCTCCGCCTACAGTGGCTGCACTGGGCATACGGCAGCGCACGCAGGCACTTCCGGCAGATATCACGGTCCTTTAACCCTGCTTGGCGAAGACCCCCACATATCTCGCAAGTGATCTGGCGATGCTGATCTGCTTTAGCGCTCACTGATTCTCTCCTTTGAGGGATTCGGCAGCCTGGGCCAGCGCATATTTACGCTCATGAGGCAAACGCTTCAGTTCTCGTTCCGCCTGGAACGCTTCAGCTCGACTGTTGAAAGGCCAGGCTGTGACGAGGGAAAGGGGGCGATTCGTACGAGTATATTGCCCGCCGCGTCCAGCATTGTGCGCGGCGATACGCTTCACCACATCCTTGGTACAACCAACATAGAACGTTCCATTGCTGCAACAGGCCAAATAGACATAGCACTTTTCTGAGATGGGAAGTTGACTCATGCCGCCTAACTCTTTCGACTCTTCTTCGTTCTTTGCAACGGTTCTTGTCTTGTCTGATACTCGTGCGGATCAGGAAAAATGCTTTCCGCTGTTTTAGCAGGCTCTTTCGAGCCATACAGCCGCACTGGCTCCCCTCCAGCAACTTTG